>NZ_KV794152.1:29517-97650 GCF_001808665.1 Streptococcus sp. HMSC070B10
ACGTGGTTTGAATTTGATTTTCGAAGAGTATTAGGAGAAAAAGAATGAAAGAAATAACCTTTGACGCATTTTACCAGCTTTACCAAAATGACCAACTTTCTCTAGTGGACGTGAGAGAAGTGGAGGAGTTTGAAGCTCTTCATTTAGAAGGTGCTCAGAATCTTCCTCTGAGTCAATTAGCTGATACTTATGATCAATTGGACAAGGATCAGTTACATTATGTTATTTGTAAATCTGGAATGAGATCGGCGCGTGCTTGCCAATTCTTATCAGAACAAGGTTATGAGGTTATCAATGTCCAAGGTGGAATGATGACTTTTGAAGAACTGTAAACATTAGAATTTTCTCCTACTTGGTGTGGACTGGGTAGGGGATTTTATTTTTAGACAATTCTTATTTTTAAGAATCTTGAAAACATTCAATATTTACTTCGTGAAGCTTTTTTCATGCTCCTATTCATGATATACTAGGTCAGTATTTTATAAATATGAAGGAGATTTTCATGGCTAAAAAAGGTGCCCTAACAGGTTTACTCCTGTTTGGAATATTTTTTGGTGCGGGGAACTTGATTTTTCCGCCTTCTCTAGGTGCTCTATCTGGAGAACATTTTCTTCCTGCCATCGCAGGTTTTGTCTTTTCAGGCGTTGGTATCGCCGTCTTGACCCTTATTATTGGAACGCTAAATCCTAAAGGATATATCTACGAGATTTCAACAAAGATAGCGCCTTGGTTTGCGACTCTTTACCTCTCAGTCCTTTACTTGTCAATCGGTCCATTCTTTGCTATCCCACGTACAGCTACAACAGCTTACGAAGTAGGGATTAGCCCTCTTTTGTCGGATGCCAATAAAGGTCTTGGTTTGATTGTCTTTACAGTTCTGTATTTTGCAGCAGCTTATCTAATTTCGCTTAATCCATCAAAAATCTTGGACCGTATCGGCCGTATTTTAACACCAGTCTTTGCAATATTAATTGTTATCTTGGTTGTTTTAGGAGCTATTAAATACGGTGGAACAAGTCCTCAAGCTGCTTCAGCTGCTTATCAAGCTTCTGCCTTTGGTACAGGTTTCTTAGAAGGTTACAATACCTTGGACGCCCTTGCCTCAGTTGCCTTCAGTGTAATCGCAGTTCAAACCTTGAAACAACTTGGATTTTCAAGTAAGAAAGAATACATTTCAACTATTTGGGTTGTTGGTATCGTTGTAGCCCTTGCTTTCAGCGCTCTTTACATCGGTTTAGGTTTCCTTGGAAATCATTTCCCAGTACCAGCTGAAGCGATGAAGGGTGGAACACCAGGTGTTTACATCTTGTCACAAGCCACTCAAGAAATCTTTGGCTCAACAGCTCAACTCTTCCTTGCAGCTATGGTTACCGTAACCTGCTTCACAACAACAGTTGGTTTGATTGTGTCAACAGCTGAGTTCTTTAATGAGCGTTTCCCACAAATCAGCTACAAGGTTTATGCGACAGCCTTTACTTTGATTGGATTTGCCATTGCTAATTTGGGTCTTGATGCGATTATCAAGTACTCCATTCCTGTACTGGTTATCTTGTACCCAATCACGATTGCTATCGTTATGATTGTCATTGTCAACAAATTTGTTGCCCTTTCAAAACCAGGTATGCAGTTGACAATTGCTGTGGTTACAGCTATTGCTATTGCAAGCGTACTAGGAAGCTCGTTTAAGGTTGAGTTTCTTGCAAACCTTGTCAACGCTCTTCCTTTTGCAAAGGCATCACTCCCATGGTTAGTACCAGCTATTGTCGGAATCTTGCTCTCATTGGTTCTACCAAACAAGCAAGAAAGCGATGTTTTTGAAATGGAATAATCACTAAAATCACTTTTGTAGCCAAGTCTACAGGAGTGATTTTCTTTTTTTATCCGATGATAAATGTGTTATAATAGGTAGCAAAAGAGGTGAAGAAATGAATCAAACAGTAGAATATATCAAAGAACTGACAGCCATTGCGTCGCCAACGGGCTTCACTCGGGAGATTTCGGACTATTTAGTCAAGACTATAGAAGGTTTTGGTTACCAGCCGGTTCTCACAGCTAAGGGCGGTGTCAATGTGACCATCAAAGGTCAAAATAATGAGAAACACCGCTATGTGACTGCTCATGTGGATACGCTTGGTGTTATTGTCCGAGCTGTTAAACCAGACGGCCGTCTCAAAATGGACCGTATCGGTGGTTTCCCTTGGAACATGATTGAAGGAGAAAAATGTACCGTTCATGTGGCTAGCACAGGTGAAAAAGTATCAGGAACCATCCTTCTCCACCAGACCTCTTGCCATGTCTACAAGGATGCAGGAACTGCAGAACGCACGCAAGACAATATGGAAGTGCGTTTGGATGCCAAAGTGACCAATGAAAAAGAAACTCGTGCCTTGGGGATTGAGGTCGGTGATTTTATCAGCTTTGATCCACGAACTGTCGTGACAGAGACAGGTTTTATCAAGTCTCGTCATTTGGACGATAAGGTCAGCGCAGCGATCTTGCTTAACCTGCTTCGTATTTATAAGGAAGAGAAGATTGAATTGCCCGTAACAACTCATTTTGCTTTTTCAGTCTTTGAAGAAGTGGGGCATGGTGCTAATTCTAACATTCCTGCTCAGGTAGTAGAATATCTGGCTGTGGATATGGGAGCTATGGGAGATGACCAGCAAACAGACGAATATACAGTGTCTATCTGTGTCAAGGATGCTTCTGGACCTTATCACTACGACTTCCGTCAACACTTGGTTGCTTTGGCTAAAGAGCAAGATATTCCATTTAAGCTGGATATCTATCCATTTTATGGTTCGGACGCTTCAGCAGCTATGTCTGCAGGGGCAGAAGTCAAACACGCCCTTCTCGGTGCTGGTATCGAGTCTAGCCACTCATATGAGCGCACTCATATTGACTCGGTGGTCGCAACGGAACGTATGGTTGATGCTTATCTTAAGAGCATATTGGTAGACTAATATGTGTTTGATTTGCCAGAGAATTGAGCTCATTAAAGCTGGGGAAAATCCCTACTTTGTGAGAGAACTAGAAACAGGCTATCTTGTGATTGGAGATCACCAGTATTTTGCAGGCTATAGTCTCTTTCTAGCCAAGGAACACGTCACCGAATTGCATCATTTAGAGAAGGAAACTAGAATCCGTTTTCTAGAGGAAATGAGTTTAGTCCAAGAGGCAGTTGCCAAGGCCTTTACTGCCGAGAAAATGAATATCGAACTGCTAGGAAATGGTGATGCCCATCTTCATTGGCATCTGTTTCCTAGACGAAGAGGTGATATGAATGGTCACGGTCTCAAGGGACGTGGTCCAGTCTGGTGGGTTCCCTTTGAAGAAATGACAGCAGAAACCTGCCAAGTAAAACCTGATGAGATTAAACAATTAGTCAAACGTTTATCGCCAGAAGTAGACAACCTATTAGAAATAAAGGAGTAGAAATGAAAAAAAGATACCTTGTCTTGACAGCCTTGCTAGCCTTGAGTCTAGCAGCTTGTTCACAAGAAAAAGCAAAAAATGAAGATGGAGCAGCTAAGACAGAACAAACAGCTAAAGCTGATGGAACAGTCGGAAATAAGACTCAAGAAGCCACCCAGAAAAAAGCAGAAGTGGTTAATAAAGGTGACTACTACAGTATTCAAGGGAAATACGATGAAATTATCGTAGCAAATAAACACTATCCATTATCTAAAGACTACAATCCAGGGGAAAATCCAACAGCCAAGGCTGAGTTGGTCAAACTCATCAAAGCGATGCAAGAGGCAGGCTTCCCAATTAGTGATCAATACAGTGGTTTTAGAAGTTACGAGACTCAGACTAAGCTCTATCAAGATTATGTCAATAAAGATGGAAAGGCTGCAGCAGACCGTTACTCTGCCCGCCCTGGCTATAGCGAGCACCAGACAGGCTTGGCCTTTGATGTGATTGGGACAAATGGTGATTTGGTGACAGAAGAAAAAGCGGCCCAATGGCTCTTGGACCATGCGGCTGATTATGGTTTTGTTGTCCGTTATCTTAAAGGTAGGGAAAAAGAAACAGGCTATATGGCTGAGGAATGGCACCTTCGTTATGTCGGAAAAGAGGCTAAAGAGATTGCAGCTAGTGGCCTCAGTTTGGAAGAGTATTTCGGCTTTGAAGGTGGAGATTACGTCGATTAAAAAATAAACTTTTCTCTTGCAATTCCAGATAAATAGTGTATAATAGATGAGTATGTGTAAAGCATACTTGTGGGAGGTAAAAATCTTTAATTACCGCCAAAACCACAAAGGAGGATTTAAAAATGGCTAAAAAAGTCGAAAAACTTGTAAAATTGCAAATCCCTGCTGGTAAAGCTACACCAGCTCCACCGGTTGGACCTGCTCTTGGTCAAGCTGGTATCAACATCATGGGATTCACAAAAGAGTTCAACGCTCGTACAGCTGACCAAGCTGGTATGATCATTCCAGTTGTTATCTCAGTTTACGAAGATAAATCATTTACTTTCATCACTAAAACACCACCAGCTGCTGTTCTTTTGAAAAAAGCTGCAGGTGTTGAAAAAGGATCAGGTACACCTAACAAAACTAAAGTTGCTACAGTTACTCGTGCACAAGTACAAGAAATTGCAGAAACTAAGATGCCAGATTTGAACGCAGCAAACATTGAGTCTGCAATGCGTATGATCGAAGGTACTGCTCGTTCTATGGGATTCACTGTTGTTGACTAATCAATAACACGGTAGAAAATCTCACAGCAGTCTATTAGTTGCTTTTCATACTAGGCAAGTGACTGATGCTTGTACATGAGTACAGCAAGGGAACTTAACGACGTAGGAAAAGAAAAATAATAGACTGAAAACCCGCAAGACTTCATCATTTCGAGAAGTGACGTGGGAGATGAAAATCGATTGAACCACTTACAAGGAGAATAGAAAATGGCTAAAAAAAGCAAACAACTTCGTGCTGCTCTTGAGAAAATCGACAGCACAAAAGCATACAGTGTAGAAGAAGCTGTAGCACTTGCAAAAGAAACTAACTTTGCAAAATTTGACGCAACTGTAGAAGTTGCTTACAACTTGAACATCGACGTTAAAAAAGCTGACCAACAAATCCGTGGAGCAATGGTATTGCCAAACGGTACTGGTAAAACTTCACGCGTTCTTGTTTTCGCACGTGGTGCAAAAGCTGAAGAAGCAAAGGCTGCTGGTGCAGACTTTGTTGGTGAAGATGACCTTGTTGCTAAAATCAACGACGGTTGGTTGGACTTCGACGTAGTTATTGCTACACCTGACATGATGGCTCTTGTTGGACGTCTTGGACGTGTCCTTGGACCACGTAACTTGATGCCAAACCCTAAAACTGGTACTGTAACAATGGATGTTGCTAAAGCAGTTGAAGAGTCTAAAGGTGGTAAAATCACTTACCGTGCTGACCGTGCAGGTAACGTTCAAGCAATCATTGGTAAAGTATCATTTGAAGCTGAAAAATTGGTTGAAAACTTCAAAGCTTTCAACGAAACAATCCAAAAAGCAAAACCAGCTACAGCTAAAGGAACTTACGTAACAAACTTGACTATCACAACTACTCAAGGTGTTGGTATCAAAGTTGACGTAAACTCACTTTAATCAGTAGTTTATATCAGAGAACGAGTACGAAAGTACTCGTTTTTTTAGGTGCGACGAACATTCCGTTCATCTGAGGTGTAAATCTTCTGCGGGGATCATATACTAGTAAACCCAAAAGTGATTCCCAAGTCTAACTATTGTGAGTAGCTGATCGAACGGAATTAGGATAGACTGTTTAAGTCTGACGTTGGAAATAAGAATCGGCAGAGAAAGAGATATAGAAATCTTGGCTATACGAATAGTCACGTGATAGTAAAGCGTATATAGCGGATAAGGAGGCCAGCAACTCTAAAGTACAAATATGTAGTCGTAACCTATATGCGTAAACTACATGAGCAATTGAATTTGATCTAGAGAGGTGATTAATAGATTTATGATATAATCATGGCAGACTGTATGCATTTGATTATAGTTCATCAAAAACTAGATTAGAATTATTAGACAATATCATTTTATGTTATAATGAAGAAAAAACAGAGGTGTTCAAATGTCAGAAGCAGGTCATAAGTTTTTAGCAAAATTGGGGAAAAAACGCTTACGTCCAGGTGGAAAACGTGCCACAGATTGGTTAATTGCAGAAGGCGGATTTTCAAAAGAAAAGAGAATACTAGAGGTTGCGTGTAATAGGGGAACTACAGCAATTGAGTTGGCACAGCGTTTTGGTTGTAAGATAACTGCTGTTGATATGGATGGACAAGCCTTAGAAGTGGCTAAAAAATCTGCTGAAACGGCAGGTGTTGCTCATTTAATCAGTTTTGAAAGAGCTAATGCAATGAAACTTCCTTATGAAGATGCTAGTTTTGATATTGTTATAAATGAAGCTATGCTGACTATGCAAGCCGATCAAGCTAAGAAAAAATGTGTAATGGAATATCTAAGGGTTTTAAAACCTGGAGGCCTTCTCTTGACACATGATGTGCTTCTTAAGGAAGCTAAAGAGTCTGTCAGACAGGAACTGTCACAAGCAATTCATGTAAATGTAGGTCCTTTAACTCAAGATGGTTGGGAACAGGTGATGATAGAATCAGGTTATTGTGATGTGAAAGTATTGACTGGTGAAATGACATTAATGAAATTATCAGGTATGATTTATGACGAAGGTTGGCTAGGAACCTTGAAAATTTGTGTAAATGCTTGTAAAAAGGAGAATAGAAAGCAGTTTTTAACTATGTATAAAATGTTTAATAAGAATAAAAAGAACTTGGGATTTATTGCTATGGCTAGTCATAAATCGTCAAATTGTTAGATAATTATTGAAGTTAACTTTTCCTTTTTTCTTTCTTAAAAAATATGCTATAATAGAGAGTAAAAAACTTTGAAAGAAAGAAAAAGATGAATTTAAAAGATTACATTGCAACAATTGAAAATTATCCAAAGGAAGGGATTACCTTCCGTGATATCAGTCCTTTGATGGCTGATGGGAATGCTTACAGCTATGCTGTTCGTGAAATCGTTCAGTATGCGACTGACAAGAAAATTGACATGATTGTAGGTCCTGAAGCTCGTGGTTTTATCGTGGGCTGTCCAGTTGCCTTTGAGTTGGGAATTGGTTTTGCACCTGTTCGTAAGCCAGGAAAATTACCACGTGAAGTCATTTCTGCTGACTATGAAAAAGAGTACGGTGTTGATACCTTGACTATGCACGCGGATGCCATCAAGCCAGGTCAACGTGTTCTTATCGTGGATGACCTCTTGGCAACAGGTGGAACTGTTAAGGCAACTATCGAGATGATTGAAAAACTTGGTGGTGTTGTAGCAGGTTGTGCCTTCCTTGTTGAATTGGATGAATTGAAGGGCCGTGAAAAAATCGGTGACTACGACTACAAAGTTCTTATGCATTATTAATGAAAAACAGTCCCTAGGGCTGTTTTCTCTACATTAGGATATAAAAATAAACTATAGCTAGTTAGAGAAAAACTATAATTGAAAACTATATCTTCTTGCAGTATAATAAAAGGACTAGATGTTTGAGATTTGACTTCAAACACATTCAATTATTTCTAAAAGAGTACAGTTAGGAGAAGGTTATGCCGATTAGAATTGATAAAAAATTGCCAGCTGTTGAGATTTTACGGACAGAGAATATCTTTGTCATGGATGATCAACGTGCGGCCCACCAAGATATCCGTCCCTTGAAAATTTTGATTTTAAACCTAATGCCCAAAAAAGTGGTCACAGAGACCCAGTTGTTACGGCATTTAGCAAATACTCCTTTGCAATTGGACATAGACTTTCTCTATATGGAGAGCCACCGTTCCAAGACGACTCGTGCAGAGCATATGGAGACTTTTTATAAAACTTTTCCTGAAGTCAAGGACGAGTATTTTGATGGGATGATTATCACAGGGGCTCCGATTGAGCATTTACCATTTGAGGAAGTGGACTATTGGGAGGAATTCAGTCAGGTGCTTGAGTGGTCCAAGACCCATGTCTATTCGACCCTTCATATCTGTTGGGGAGCTCAGGCTGGACTCTATCTTCGCTATGGAGTGGAAAAACACCAGATGGACAGTAAGTTATCGGGTATCTATCCTCAGGACACTTTAAAGGAAGGGCATCTTCTCTTTAGAGGATTTGACGATAGCTACGTATCCCCTCATTCTCGGCATACGGAGATTTCTAAGGAAGAAGTCTTAAATAAAACCAATCTTGAGATTTTATCAGAGGGCCCGCAGGTTGGGGTTTCGATTTTGGCCAGTCGGGATTTACGAGAAATTTATAGTTTTGGGCATTTGGAGTATGACCGTGATACCTTGGCAAAAGAGTATTTTAGGGATCGTGATGCAGGTTTAGACCCACATATTCCAGAAAATTACTTTAAGGATGATGATGTTAATCAGACACCTTGTCTTTGTTGGTCTTCATCAGCAGCCCTCTTTTTCAGTAACTGGGTGAATTATGCGGTCTATCAGGAAACCCCTTTTGACTGGAGAAAAATAGAAGATGATGCATCCGCATTTGGGTATTTATAAGAGGAATTATGACATATTTAGACGCTTTTAAATCAGGGAACTTGGTTTTACCGAGTGCCCTGCTCTTGCATTTTAAGGAACTCTTTCCTTCTAGCGACGATTTTCTGGTCTGGCAATTTTTCTATTTGCAAAATACGACAGGCTTGGATGAAATGTCGCCAAGCCAGATTGCTGAAAGGATTGGCAAGGAGATTTCGGATGTCAATCAGGCCATTTCCAATCTGACGGAGAGGGGACTGCTTCAGTATCGAACCATCGAATTAAATGGTGAAATCGAATTGCTTTTTGATGCTAGTTTAGCTTTGGAACGTTTGGATGACTTGTTTGGAGTTGCTCATTCGAATTCAGATCAGTTGACACCTCAAAATCAACTCAAGGATTTGGTGGAAACCTTCCAACAGGAGTTGGGGCGCTTGTTGACGCCTTTTGAGATTGAGGATTTGACCAAGACACTAAAGGAAGATGGAACCAGTGCTGACTTGATTAAGGAAGCTCTTCGTGAAGCGGTTTTGAATGGAAAACCAAACTGGAAGTACATTCAGGCGATTTTAAGAAACTGGCGCCATGAAGGCATCAAAAGTGTGGCTCAAGTGGAGGCTAAACGAGCAGATAGAGAAGCAAGCAATCCTCAGTTGACACAGGTATCTGCAGATTTCAGAAATGCTATGGATCTCTGGAAGGATTAATCCATGTAAGCAGGCTTGAAATCCGAGTAAGATTTGCAAGCTGTGTATAATTGTGATAAAATAAATAGAAAATAAATTGAAAAAAGAGGTATGTGAAATGTCACGTAAACCATTTATCGCTGGTAACTGGAAAATGAACAAAAATCCAGAAGAAGCTAAAGCATTTGTTGAAGCAGTTGCATCAAAACTTCCTTCATCAGATCTTGTTGAAGCAGGTATCGCGGCTCCAGCTCTTGATTTGACAACTGTTCTTGCTGCTGCAAAAGGCTCAAACCTTAAAGTTGCTGCTCAAAACTGCTACTTTGAAAATGCAGGTGCTTTCACTGGTGAAACAAGCCCACAAGTTTTGAAAGAAATCGGTACAGACTACGTTGTTATCGGTCACTCAGAACGCCGTGACTACTTCCATGAAACTGACGAAGACATCAACAAAAAAGCAAAAGCAATCTTTGCAAACGGTATGCTTCCAATCATCTGTTGTGGTGAGTCACTTGAAACTTACGAAGCTGGTAAAGCTGCTGAGTTTGTAGGTGCTCAAGTATCGGCTGCATTGGCTGGATTGACTGCTGAACAAGTTGCTGCATCAGTTATCGCTTATGAGCCAATCTGGGCTATCGGTACTGGTAAATCAGCTTCACAAGACGATGCACAAAAAATGTGTAAAGTTGTTCGTGACGTTGTAGCTGCTGACTTCGGTCAAGAAGTTGCAGACAAAGTTCGTGTTCAATACGGTGGTTCTGTTAAACCTGAAAACGTTGCTTCATACATGGCTTGCCCAGACGTTGACGGTGCCCTTGTAGGTGGTGCGTCACTTGAAGCAGAAAGCTTCTTGGCTTTGCTTGACTTTGTAAAATAATCGACTCTTTATCAACATTATTGGGTTGAAGAAAAACTAAAATCGAGAAAGGACAAATATCGTCCTTTCTTTTTTCTACTAAAGCAGAAAATGTAGACAACTTTATCCGAACTCTTCCTGGTGGTTATAACATGGAGATGAACCAAGACTCTAGCAATATTTCCCTCAGGCAAAAACAATTGTTGATCATCGCGAGTGCTCTCTTAGACAATTCTAAAATTCTTATTTTGAATGAAGCGACTTCCTCTGTTGATACCCATTTGGAACTTTTAATTCAAAAAGCTATGAAACGCTTGATGAAAGGAAGAACCAGCTTTATCATCGCTCACCGTCTCTCTAATATTCAAGAAGCAAATAAGATTCTCGTTCTTAAGGATGGACAGGTTATTGAGCAGAGAAATTGCGAAAGCTCACTCTAAGCAAAAGGCTTTTATTATGATCTTTACCATAGCCAATTTTCAAGTAAATCTGATAAAGTGAGCTAATCAGAACTAACTAAACTTTTCTTAAATTATCAGTCTATTGCAACTTTTCTCATGTGAGTCATTTGGCTTGCTATTGGTTTTCATTAGTAGTATACTAAGGGAGTAAACACTAAGAAGTGGTTACAAATAATAATGAATGAGGTAAAATAAAATGGTAGAATTGAAAAAAGAAGCAGTAAAAGACGTAACATCATTGACAAAAGCAGCGCCAGTAGCATTGGCAAAAACAAAGGAAGTCTTGAACCAAGCTGTTGCTGATTTATACGTAGCCCACGTTGCCTTGCACCAAGTGCACTGGTACATGCGTGGTCGTGGTTTCCTTGTATGGCATCCAAAAATGGATGAGTATATGGAAGCTCTTGATGGCCAATTGGATGAAATCAGCGAACGCTTGATCACACTTGGTGGAAGCCCATTCTCTACTTTGACAGAATTCCTTCAACATAGTGAAATCGAAGAAGAAGAAGGAGAATTCCGTAGTGTTGAAGAAAGCTTGGAACGTGTCCTAGATGTTTATCGTTATCTCATCACTCTGTTCCAAAAAGCTTTGGATGTTACTGATGAAGAAGGTGATGATGTGACAAACGATATCTTTGTTGGTGCTAAAGCTGAACTTGAGAAAACGGTTTGGATGCTTGCGGCAGAACTTGGACAAGCACCTGGTTTGTAAGATAAATGCATCCCTTTCTATCATGAGTTTCTGTATCACTACTCATGATAAACTATCTTTTAAAAATCATGTAGCAGACAAAGTTACATGATTTTTTCTTTGCTTCTCCGGCGACTCATTTGTCAAAATGCTGATTTTAAGGTATAATAGTTGCTGTTCGAGAAATTTTGATTTTCAAAGAATAGTGAATGATGATAAGGAGAAACCATGAATAACTTACCAAATTGCCCAAAATGTAACTCAGAGTATGTCTACGAAGACGGTGCCCTACTGGTTTGCCCAGAGTGTGCTTATGAGTGGAATCCTGCTGAAGTTGCAGATGTAGAAGAGGGCCTTGTTGCTATCGATGCCAACGGAAATAAATTGGCTGACGGTGATACTGTAACCCTCATCAAGGATTTGAAAGTAAAAGGTGCGCCAAAAGATTTGAAACAAGGGACGCGCGTGAAAAATATTCGCATCGTAGAAGGCGACCACAATATCGATTGTAAAATTGATGGTTTTGGTGCCATGAAACTCAAATCTGAGTTTGTGAAGAAAATTTAAGCATGTCAAAGCACTACAAACTTGTATTTTATAGCCGTATCTTCTTGTTTCTAGCGGCTTTTACGGGAGTTTATCTTGAAATCGCCAAGCATGGTGGCTTTGGGATGCTTCTCTACTATACGGTTCTGTCCAACCTTTTAGTCGCGATTTTTACGCTCTATCTCCTAAAGGTTATGAGCCGTTTAGGTGAAGACTGGCAAAGGCCAAGTCTCTTGCGCTTAAAAGGTGGGGTCACCATGAGTATCATGATTACCTGTGTGATTTACCATTTCCTCTTAGCGCCCATTGCGACTAATTTCTATACTCTGGAAAATTTTCTTTGCCACTATATCGTTCCCCTTTGGTTTTTCGCAGATACCCTCTTTTTTGACAAACAGGGTCAATACAAGATTTGGGATCCAGTTGTGTGGACGATTTTACCCTTGCTGTATATGATTTTTGCTCTTTTTAATGGCTTGGTACTGAAACTTGATGTTCCTAATTCTAAGGTCAGTCCCTTCCCTTACTTCTTTTTGAATGTGAACAAGGGGTGGGATGTCGTGTTCAAGTGGTGTCTGATTATCTTTGTTGCCTATATGGTGGCAGGATTTATCTTCTACTTTATTAAGCAAATCAAGAGAAAGTCATCCTAAGATACAAGGGATTTATTTTCTAGTTTAAGAAGGAGTCTATACACTAAAGAGGCTTCTTCTTTTCTTGCCTGTTTGATAACTATCAAAAAATTAGAAGACTAAGAGAAATATAGAAAGAGATTTCATGAAACAATTTTTAGAACGGGCCAGTATTTTGGCTCTCTCCCTCGTTTTGATTACATCCTTTTCCATCTCGAGTGCCCTGCCAGCCATGTTTGACTATTATCAAGGCTATCCTAAGGAACAAATTGAGCTCTTGGCGAGCTTGCCTTCCTTCGGGATCATGATTATGTTACTACTAAATGGTTTCTTAGAAAAAATATTTCCTGAGCGATTACAGATTAGTTTGGGCTTGCTAATATTATCTCTTAGTGGAATCGCACCTTTCTGGTATCAAGCCTACCCCTTTGTTTTTGGAACACGGATTCTTTTTGGTTTGGGTGTTGGGATGATTAATGCCAAGGCCATTTCCATTATCAGTGAACGCTATCAAGGAAAAACGCGAATTCAGATGTTAGGGCTACGCGGTTCTGCAGAGGTCGTTGGGGCTTCTCTCATTACCTTGGCAGTCGGCCAATTGTTGGCCTTCGGTTGGACAGCTACCTTCCTAGCCTATAGTGCTGGATTTTTGGTACTGACCCTTTATCTGCTCTTTGTCCCTTATGGAAAGGAAAAGAAAGAAGTCAAGAAAAAAGCGAAGGAAGTAAGTCGCTTAACTCGAGAAATGAAAGGCTTGATTTTTACCCTAGCTATTGAAGCGGCAGTTGTAGTTTGTACCAATACAGCTATTACCATCCGTATTCCAAGTTTGATGGTGGAAAGAGGACTTGGAGATGCCCAGTTATCTAGTTTTGTTCTTAGTATCATGCAGTTGATTGGGATTGTGGCTGGGGTGAGTTTTTCTTTCTTGATTTCTATCTTTAAGGAAAAATTGCTCCTCTGGTCTGGTATTACCTTCGGCTTAGGGCAAATTGTGATTGCCTTGTCTCCATCCTTGTGGGTGGTAGTGGCAGGGAGTATTCTGGCTGGTTTTGCCTACAGTGTAGCCTTGACGACGGTCTTTCAACTGGTCTCTGAACGAATTCCAGCTAAACTCCTCAATCAAGCAACTTCATTTGCTGTATTAGGCTGTAGTTTCGGAGCTTTTACGACTCCATTCGTTCTAGGTGCGATTGGCTTACTAAGTCACAATGGTATGTTGGTCTTTAGTATCTTAGGAGGGTGGTTGATTGTAACCTCTATCTTTGTCATGTACTTACTTCAAAAGAGAGCTTAGGATTGGTTTCCTAAGTTTTTCTTTTTGTGAATTTTGCACCCAGACAATATTTGTTTTTGAACCTTGTTTTCAGATTATTTTCTTGATAAAATAGAAGTTATGACGAGATATAAAGCAACTATTTCCTATGATGGTTACGCCTTTGCAGGCTTTCAACGCCAGCCCCATGCGCGTAGCGTTCAGGAAGAAATAGAAAAAACCTTGACCAGGTTAAATAAGGGGCAAGCTATTACTGTTCACGGTGCTGGTAGGACAGATAGTGGGGTTCATGCCCTGGGACAGGTGATTCATTTTGACCTGCCTTATCAAATGGATGAGGAGAAGCTCCGTTTTGCTTTGGACACCCAGTCCCCTGAAGATATTGATGTGATTTCGATTGAGCTTGTGGCGGATGATTTTCATTGCCGTTATGCCAAGCACAGTAAGACCTATGAGTTTATCGTGGATAGGGGCCGTCCCAAGAATCCTATGCGCCGTCACTATGCCACTCACTTTCCCTATTCACTCGATGTGGAACGCATGCAGATTGCAATCAAAAAGTTAGAGGGAACCCATGATTTCACTGGCTTTACAGCCTCTGGGACTAGTGTAGAGGATAAGGTTCGAACCATCACAGAAGCTAGTTTAACAGTTAATGAGACAGGTCAGTTTTTGACCTTTACCTTTTCAGGAAATGGTTTCTTGTATAAGCAGATCCGCAATATGGTGGGGACGCTGCTCAAAATCGGCAACAACCGTATGCCAGTAGAGCAGATTGACCTCATCTTGGAGAAAAAGGACAGGCAGCTTGCAGGTCCCACTGCAGCACCAAATGGTTTATATTTAAAGGAGATTCGTTATGAAGAATAATCGTATTTTAGCACTTTCTGGGAATGATATTTTTAGTGGTGGTGGCCTGTCAGCTGATTTGGCTACCTATAACTTGAACGGCTTGCATGGCTTTGTAGCAGTGACTTGCTTGACAGCCTTGACGGAAAAGGGCTTTGAAGTCTTTCCAACTGACGATGCCATTTTTCAACATGAATTAGATAGCTTGCGTGATGTGGAGTTTGGGGGAATTAAGATTGGTCTTCTTCCTACTGTCAGTGTGGCTGAGAAGGCTTTGGACTTTATCAAACAACGCCCAGGAGTGCCTGTGGTTCTGGATCCTGTCTTGGTTTGCAAGGAAACACACGACGTAGCTGTAAGTGAACTCTGCCAAGAATTGATTCGCTTCTTCCCTTATGTCAGTGTGATTACGCCTAATCTTCCTGAAGCAGAATTATTGGCAGGTCAGGAAATTAAAACCTTGGAAGACATGAAAACTGCAGCTCAGAAATTGCATGACTTAGGAGCGCCAGCAGTCATTATCAAGGGAGGCAATCGCCTTAGTCAGGACAAGGCTGTGGATGTCTTTTATGATGGACAAAACTTTACAGTCCTAGAAAATCCTGTTATCCAAGGGCAAAATGCTGGTGCAGGTTGTACCTTTGCCTCAAGCATTGCCAGTAACTTGGTTAAAGGTGATGAACTTTTAGCAGCAGTAGAAAGCTCTAAGGCTTTCGTTTACCGTGCCATCGCACAAGCAGATCAGTATGGAGTAAGACAATATGAAGCAAACCAAAACAACTAAAATCGCCCTTGTATCCCTATTAACCGCCCTCTCTGTGGTTCTAGGTTATTTCTTAAAAATTCCAACACCGACAGGCATTCTAACTCTTTTAGATGCGGGTGTCTTCTTTACGGCCTTCTACTTTGGTAGTCGTGAAGGGGCTGTAGTAGGAGGACTAGCAGGTTTTTTGATTGACCTCTTATCAGGCTATCCTCAGTGGATGTTCTTTAGCTTGGTCAACCATGGCTTGCAGGGATTTTTCGCAGGATTTAAAGGAAAAACTCAGTTGTTAGGCCTTATCTTAGCAACGATTGCTATGGTAGGGGGTTACGCCTTGGGTTCTACATTGATGAATGGCTGGGCATCAGCCCTACCAGAAATTCTACCAAATTTCATGCAAAATATAGTAGGGATGATTGTAGGATTTATTCTTAGTCAAAGTATCAAGAAGATTAAGTAAAGAGACTGAGTCAAAAGTCTTTCAAATAAGAAAGACGCATAGTATCAGGTGTTGAAAACTTGATACTATGCGTTTTATTGTGGGAAGATTTTATACTCTTCAAAAATCTCTTCAAACCGCGTCAACATCGTCTTGCCGTAGATATGGTTACTGACTTCATCAGTCTTATCTACAACCTCAAAACAGTGTTTTGAGCAACCTGCGGCTAGTTTCCTAGTTTGCTCTTTGATTTTCATTGAGTATTAGATGAATATTAATCAAAATAAAGCAAGTCTTTGCTGGTGCTTGTAAAGAGGTCAAAGCCATCCTTGGTAACAACACCGCAGTCTTCAATACGAACACCGACTTTACCAGGGATATAGATACCTGGTTCAACAGAGAAGCACATGCCTTCTTCGATGACCATGTCGTTTCCTTCCATAATAGATGGGAATTCGTGGACATCCATACCGATACCATGACCAAGACGGTGGTTGAAGTACTCACCGTAACCAGCTTTTTCGATGACCTCACGGGCAGCGCGGTCCACTTCATGGGCAGTCACACCTGGTTTGATAAAGTCAAGAGCAGCTTGTTGGGCTTCAAGAGTCAAGTTATAAATGTCTTTCTTGAATTGGTCAGGTTTGCCGACTGCGACTGTACGAGTCATATCTGACGCATAGCCGTTGACTAGAACACCGAGGTCAAAGAGGAGAAGAGTATCATTTTCAACCTTATTAGCTGCTGGAATGCCGTGTGGATTTGCAGCATTATCACCAGTTAAGACCATGGTATCAAAACTCATTTCATAACCTTCACGCTTCATGGCAAAGTCAATTTGGGCGATGATATCTGTCTCTGTCTTATCAAGAGAAATATTATCAAAACCAACATTAACAGCCTTGTCAGCATAGAGACCTGCAACCATCATTTTTTGCACTTCGTCAGCTGATTTGATGAGGCGCATGCGTTGGATGCGAGGAGTGAGGTTGTCAAACTCAGCAGTTTCAAAAACGGTTTTTAAACCATGATATTTGGTCAAGATGAGATTGTCAAACTCAACAGCGACACGTTTGAAGTCAAGTTGTGGAAGAGCATGTTTCATTTTTTGCCATGGGTTTTCAGAATCCACATAGCCCACAACTGGGAAGGAAACAGTGCTGCTTGCACGCTCAACTTCAAGAGCTGGGACAAAGAGGAGGGGTTCCTGATCTGCTAGGACAAAAAGGAACATTTGGCGTTCATGGGGATCACTGTAAAAGCCAGTGAGGTAATTGATTGTGACGGGGTCAGATACGACAGCGACGTCTAGTTTTTCTGATTCAAGATATGTTACGATTTGTTGTAATTTAGACATATGCTACCTTCTTTCTACCCCTCTATTTTGGCAAAAAAAGAGAGAAAATGCAAGGGAGAAGGGTAAAAGAACAGACAAAAAGAACTCCGACAAGATAACGGAGTTCTTTGATATAATTTCCCTTTGTTTAAGAAAAGTCAGCCTTGCTTTTCACGTCGCTGTATTCTTCAGCGATTTCTTGGCTGAGAATGTCCTCATAGGCAGGGAGTTGGATGTCCTGACCATATTTTTTCTTGAGGGCAGTGGTAACAAGGCGATAAGCTAGATTGGCATTGCGAGATAGGATAGGTCCGTGGAAGTAGGAACCAAAGACATTCTTGTAATGAACCCCTTCTCCGACTTTTTCTTCGTTATTTCCATTTCCATATACCACCTGTCCCAGTGGTTTTTGATCGTCTGAGAGGAAGGTACGGCCCTGGTGATTTTCAAAGCCATAGTAGGTTTCATCGAAGTCTTCATTGTGAATCTTGATATCGCCGATAAAGCGATTATTGGTCTGGTTAAGGGTATAGTGACCCATAACTCCTAGCCCTTCAATACGTTTTCCTGAAGCTTCAATATAATATTGCCCCAAGAGTTGGAAACCACCACAGATAGCAAGGACAACACCGTCGTTTTGAATGTAGTTTTCAATGCTCTCTTTTTTAGCAGGTAAATCACTAGCAATGATACTTTGTTCAAAGTCTTGACCACCACCGAAAAAGGCGATATCATAGTAATTTTCATCAAAATCATCATGGAGAGAAACGATGTCAACGGTCACATGGGCTCCCAGTTTTTCAGCCACATACTTGAGCATGAGGATGTTTCCATTGTCCCCGTAGGTATTCATAAGATTTCCGTAGAGGTGGGCAATGTTGAGCTGATAAGGGTAATTGCCAGCTTTTGAGGAAAGTGAAGTATAAACCATTAGTTCATCTCCTTTCTAACAATCTGACGATTAGCCAGCAGTTCGCGGAATTCAAGCATAGCAGTATAGGTAGCCAGAATATAAGCATGCTTGCAGTCTTGGTTCTCAATGGTCTTAAGAACTTGTTCCAGATCATTTGTCTCAGTGATTTTCTCAGCTGGATAGCCTGTTACTCGTAGACGACGAGCAATTTCAGAATGACGAACACCACCAGCGTTGATTTCTGGAATGTCCATGTCCGTGATTTGTTCAAAGTCAGCATCCCAAATCCAGCTGGTATCGATACCGTCTGCATAGTTGGCATTAAGAAGAACAGATAGACTAAATGGATAAGGTGCTAGTTTAATCATCTCGATAGCCTGAGTTGCACCGACTGGATTCTTGATGAGGACAAGGGTACATTCCTTGTCACCAATTTGGAAGGTTTCCTGACGACCAAAGACAGCACGGCTCTTGTCAAATCCCTGCTTGATGAGTTGGGAATCTGCACCAAGGAAACGGGCGATGGCAACAGCAGCTAGGGCATTGTAGATATTGTAGAGCCCACCGATTTGAATACCGTATTCTTGTCCATCAATGACAAAGCGAGAGCGATTGTTGGTCAACTCAACCAGTTCTGTCAAGCGATAGTCGAGATCAGGACGTTTACATCCACACCCTTCACAGATATAGGCGCCCAAGTTTGCATAGGTATTATGCTCATATTTGAGGATGCCTTGACAGTCAGGGCAGAGAATCCCTTCGGTATTGTAGTGAGCCAGCTGGGCTGGACCTTTTTCCAAGTCAAAACCAAAATACTGTACAGGATTTGGAATAGTTGGCTTGTAGAAAAGTGGACTGTCACCATTGAGGAGAACAGTAGCCGTAGGAACCTTACGGATGGCATCCAAAATCATCTTATAAGTTGTGTAAATCTCACCGTAGCGGTCCATCTGGTCACGGAAGATATTCGTGATGACAAAAAGGCTTGGCTGGATATAGTCACAGATACGAGATAGACTGGCCTCATCGATTTCTAGAACGGCAATATTTTTCCCAGTTTTAGAAGATTTGGCTGTTAAGAAGGTTGTCGCAATTCCTGTAATCATGTTGGCACCGCTTGGGTTGGTCAGAACTTGACCATAAACTTCTTTTAAAATGCCGACAGTGAGGGCAGTTGTCAGGGTTTTTCCATTGGTTCCAGTGACCACGACAATCTCGTAGTTCTTAGCAAGGTTTTGTAAAATATCTTTATCAAATTGAAGGGCAAGTCTACCTGGGAGCGTACTTCCACGGCCAAGACGGCTCAAGATGAAGTGAGAAGAACGCCCAGCTAGGAGGCCCAAAGTAGTTTTTAATTTCATGTTTCTATTATATCATAAAAGAGGGAAAAGACGGATTTGGTGTTTCGCAGAAGTAAAAACAGCCCAGAGAGGGCTGTTCAATACGATTAAATCTCAACTTAAATCGCAAACAAGTCATTCAAGTTCTCAGCCAAGGTTGGGTGAGTGAAGATTTGTTTTGTGAAGTAAGTGTAAGGAATCTTGTTGTCCATGGCAACAGTGATGATGTTGATGATTTCTTGAGAACCTTCTGAGAAGATGCTTGCTCCAAGAATTTCTTTTGTTTCAGTATTGACAACAGCTTTGAAGGCACCACGAAGGTCTCCATTTACATGGCCGCGAGGCATTGCTGCAACAGGGATTTCCTTGACAGCGTATGGAAGTTTCAAATCAGCTGCTTGGCTTTCAGTCAAACCAACTTGTGAAAGTGCAGGTGTGATGAACATAGTATTTGGTACATTGAGACGGTCTTCAAGTGTGTAGCTGCCATCTCCAGCAAGGTAGCTGTAAACAACACGGAAGTCATCAAGTGAAATGTAAGTAAATTGAAGGCCACCGTTGACATCTCCAACTGCAAAGACACCAGGAACGTTTGTTTGACAATGTTTGTCTACTTTAATAGCGCCACGTTCAGTAAGTTCAATATCTGTATTTTCAAGTTGAAGTGGTTCTACGTTTGGTTTACGTCCAGTTGCGTAGAGAAGAGCATCGAAACGGTAAGTTTCGTTTTCAGTTACGACAAGGACTTGATCGCCGTCGTTTTTGATTTCAGTAGTACGGATGTTTTGAAGCAATTCAATACCGTCTTCTTCCATGTATTGTTTAGCAAGAGCTGCGATGGAAGGTTCTGCACGAGGTAGGAAAGTATCCAAGGCATCTAGGACTGTAACCTTGCTTCCAAGTTTGTTGTAAAGGCCAGCAAATTCAAGACCGATGTTTCCGCCACCAAGGACACCAAGTTTTTCAGGCAATTTGTCCAAGTTTTGGATACCTGTTGAGTCAAAGACGTTTTTGCTTGTAGCAAGTCCTGGAATTGGCAAGACGTTTGAAATAGCACCAGTGTTGATGACGATAGTTTCAGCAGTCAATTCTTGTTTTTCATCACCAGCTTGGATTTCGATGACTTTATTTGAAAGGAAGTGAGCTTCCGCATCAAAAATATCGACACCTGTACCCGCAACAGTTGCATAGTTTTTACCGTTGAGGCGACCTGTGATAGTATTTTTTGTAGCAATGACTTCTTCAAAAGACAAGTCTTTCTCAGCAGCAACCAGCAAAGTTTTAGTTGGGATACAACCAATGTTGATACAAGTTCCACCGTACATAGCTTTGCTACGTTCAACGAGGGCAACTTTTTTGCCAGCTGAAGCCAATTTACCAGCTAGTGTTTTACCAGCTTTACCAAATCCGATAACGATTAAATCATAAGTTAACATTTAGAGTTCCTCCTATTCGCATTTCATTCTAGCACAAGAAAAAAACTTTTGCACAATTCTGCTACGCTTTAAAAAAGTTTATGAAATAGTTGAAATTTTAGTCTCATTTTCTTAAAAAAATCGTTTACATGACTTTATCGACGGATTTAACTATCTTTTGCTCTGGTCTTGTGTTATACTAGATAGGTTGCAGAGAAAACAGTACTTTTCTTTTGTGGAAAAGAAGCAACACGATTTTATATCCAGTATATGAAAATACGTCATAAAAAGAAAAGTATAAACTAAGCCCTATAGGGTGGCTTCGCACCACCTTTAGAAAGAAGAAAAACGTGAAATTTAATGAACTAAACTTGTCTGCTGATTTGCTAGCAGAGATTGAAAAAGCTGGTTTTGTAGAAGCTAGTCCGATCCAAGAACAAACTATTCCTTTGGCACTTGAAGGTAAGGATGTTATCGGTCAAGCTCAGACTGGTACAGGAAAAACTGCAGCCTTTGGTTTGCCAACCCTTGAAAAAATCCGTACAGAAGAAGCGACCATTCAAGCCTTGGTCATCGCTCCAACTCGTGAATTAGCTGTCCAAAGTCAAGAAGAACTCTTCCGCTTTGGTCGTAGCAAGGGAGTCAAAGTCCGTTCAGTATATGGCGGATCAAGCATTGAAAAACAAATTAAGGCTCTTAAATCTGGTGCCCATATCGTGGTGGGAACTCCAGGTCGCCTCTTGGACTTGATTAAACGCAAGGCCTTGAAATTACAAGATATTGAAACTCTCATCCTTGACGAAGCGGATGAAATGCTCAACATGGGCTTCCTTGAGGACATCGAAGCCATTATCTCGCGTGTCCCTGAAAGCCGTCAAACCTTACTTTTCTCAGCAACTATGCCAGATGCCATCAAACGTATCGGTGTTCAGTTTATGAAAGAACCTGAGCATGTGAAGATTGCGGCTGAGGAATTGACAACAGAATTGGTTGACCAATACTATATCCGAGTTAAAGAACAAGAAAAATTTGATACCATGACACGTCTTATGGATGTGGAACAACCAGAACTTGCTATTGTATTTGGTCGTACAAAACGTCGTGTGGATGAATTGACTCGTGGTCTGAAAATCCGTGGTTTCCGTGCAGAAGGAATTCATGGTGATTTGGACCAAAACAAACGTCTTCGTGTCCTTCGTGACTTTAAAAATGGCAATCTTGATGTTTTGGTTGCGACAGACGTTGCAGCGCGTGGGTTGGATATTTCAGGTGTGACCCATGTCTATAACTACGATATTCCACAAGATCCTGAAAGTTATGTTCACCGTATCGGTCGTACAGGTCGTGCTGGTAAGTCAGGTCAGTCTATTACTTTCGTATCACCAAATGAAATGGGCTACCTCCAAATCATTGAAAACTTGACCAAGAAACGCATGAAAGGTCTCAAACCTGCAAGTGCAGAAGAAGCCTTCCAAGCTAAAAAACACGTAGCTCTCAAGAAAATCGAACGTGATTTTGCAGATGAGACTATCCGTGCCAACTTTGAGAAATTTGGTAAGGATGCTCGTAAGCTGGCTGCCGAATTTACTCCAGAAGAATTGGCAATGTATATCTTGAGTCTGACTGTTCAAGACCCAGATAGTCTTCCTGAAGTGGAGATTGCACGTGAAAAACCACTGCCATTTAAACCATCAGGTAATGGCTTCGGTGGTAAAGGTAAGGGAGGTCGTCGTGGAGATGACCGTCGTGATAATCGCCGTGGAGACAACCGTCGTGGTGGTCGTCGTGATGATTTCAAAAAAGGAAGTCGTGGCAATGATCGTTTTGATAAGGAAAAACGTTACCGTAAGGATAATAAAAAACCACGCAATACTTCAAGTGAAAAGCAAACAGGCTTTGTGATTCGTAACAAGGGCGATAAATAAGAAAAAGCGGTTCAAAATGAATCGCTTTTTTATATAAGGAGACCGAATGGAAAAGAAAGATAAATAAAATAGATATATTATCTTCTTGTAATATTATAATACAAAAAAATAAGGAGCTTGTCAATAGAAAAGAAGAAAATTAATTAAAAATATTCTTGTTTTTTCAAATTGCAATTAAATAAGCAATTTTCAGATAATAATTGAAAATTCAAGCTGTTTATGTTATAATGATAGCGATTATATTCGAGGTGAAAAATGGCACATTTATTAGAAAAAACTAGAAAAATTACTTCTATCCTGAAGCGCTCAGAGGAGCAGTTGCAGGAAGAGCTTCCCTACAATGCAATTACCCGTCAATTGGCAGATATTATTGACTGTAACGCCTGTATCGTTAATAGCAAGGGACGTCTCCTTGGCTATTTTATGCGTTACAAAACCAATACAGATCGTGTAGAGCAATTCTTCCAAACTAAGATTTTCCCGGATGACTACATTCAAGGCGCGAACATGATCTACGATACAGAAGCCAATCTGACAGTTGATCATGATTTGAGTATTTTCCCTGTGGAAAGTCGTGCTGATTTTCCTGATGGCTTGACGACTATTGCACCGATTCATGTGTCAGGGATTCGTTTAGGTTCTTTGATTATTTGGCGCAATGATAAGAAATTCGAAGATGAGGACTTGATCCTTGTTGAGATTGCCAGTACCGTTGTTGGGATTCAGCTCCTCAACTTCCAACGTGAAGAAGATGAGAAAAATATCCGCCGTCGTACTGCTGTTACCATGGCGGTCAATACCCTTTCTTACTCAGAACTCCGTGCTGTTTCAGCTATTTTAGGGGAATTAAACGGAAACGAAGGTCAGTTGACTGCGTCCGTGATTGCAGACCGTATCGGTATTACCCGTTCTGTGATTGTCAATGCCCTTCGTAAACTTGAGTCTGCTGGGATTATTGAAAGTCGCTCACTTGGAATGAAGGGAACCTACCTTAAGGTCTTGATTTCAGATATTTTTGAAGAAGTGAAGAAAAGAGATTACTAATGACTAAGGCTTTAATTTCGATTGATTATACAGAAGATTTTGTGGCTGATAGTGGAAAATTGACAGCAGGTGCTCCAGCTCAGGCGATTTCGGATGCCATCAGCAAGGTGACTCGATTGGCTTTTGAAAGAGGAGATTACATCTTCTTTACCATCGATGCTCATGAGGAAAACGATTGTTTCCATCCAGAAAGCAAATTATTTCCTCCTCATAATTTGATTGGGACTAGTGGGCGTAATTTATACGGAGATTTGGGAGCTTTTTATCAAGAGCATGGTTCGGACAGTCGAGTCTTTTGGATGGATAAACGCCATTACTCAGCTTTTTCAGGTACTGACTTGGATATCCGTTTGAGGGAGCGTCGCGTGTCTACAGTTATTTTAACCGGAGTTTTGACGGATATCTGTGTCCTGCATACAGCTATAGATGCCTATAATTTAGGATATGATATCGAGATTGTTAAACCAGCCGTTGCTTCCATCTGGCCTGAAAATCATCAATTTGCCCTAGGTCATTTCAAAAACACACTTGGAGCTAAGTTAGTAGATGAAAATCTAAATGAACTTTCAGAGTAATTTGGTTGTGAAATGAAAAAAATTGAAAAAAAGTGTTGACAAGAATCCCAAAAGTTGATATACTAGTAAAGTAATCGACGCGGGGATGGCGGAATTGGCAGACGCGCAGGACTAAGGATCCTGTGACCGCTTTAGGTCGTGAGGGTTCAAGTCCCTCTCTCCGCATAGGATAAGAGTTAGCTTAGGCTAGCTCTTTTGTTTTTTTATTTAATTCAAGTAGAGCAAAAAATTTTTGCTCTTTTTTTGGATTTCATAAACATTTCATATTTGGATTTTATAATAGTCTTACAAATATGGAGGTGACAAATGAATCCAATCCAAAGAGCTTGGGCTTATGTCAGCAGAAAACGGCTGAGAAGTTTTATTTTATTTCTGATTTTATTTGTCCTATTAGGCGGAATTTCAGCCTGTTTGACTCTGATGAAGTCCAATAAAACAGTGGAAATCAATCTTTATAAATCACTCAATACATCTTTTTCTATTAAAAAGATAGAAAATGGTCAGACCTTCAAGTTGTCGGACTTATCATCCGTGAGCAAGATTAAGGGACTTGAAAATGTCTCTCCTGAACTCGAGACGGTCGCAAAACTAAAAGACAAGGAAGCGGTAAGTGGAGAGCAGAGCGTAGAACGTGATGATTTGTCAGCAGCGGACAAGAACTTGGTCAGCTTATCGGCTCTTGAGGATTCATCCAAGGATGTGAGCTTTACTAGTTCGGCTTTCAATCTAAAAGAAGGGCGACACCTTCAAAAAGGGGACTCCAAGAAAATCCTGATCCACGAAGAGTTGGCTAAGAAAAACGGTATTTCGCTTTATGACAAGATTGGCTTGGATGCTGGACAGTCAGAATCTGGAAAAGGACAGACAGTTGAGTTTGAAATTGTTGGGATCTTTTCTGGTAAAAAACAGGAGAAATTCACAGGCTTGTCATCTGACTTCAGTGAAAACCAGGTCTTTACAGACTATGAAAGCAGCCAAACCCTTCTGGGAAATAGTGAACCGCAGGTCAGTGCAGCGCACTTCTATGTAGAAAATCCTAAGGAAATGGACGGACTCATGAAGCAGGTTGAAAACTTGGCTTTGGAAAGTCAAGGTTACCAAGTTGAGAAGGAAAACAAGGCATTTGAACAAATCAAAGACTCAGTGGCAACCTTCCAAACCTTCCTCACCATCTTCCTTTATGGGATGTTGATAGCTGGAGCAGGAGCTTTGATTTTGGTCTTGTCCCTCTGGCTGAGAGAAAGGGTCTACGAAGTGGGAATCCTTCTGGCACTTGGAAAAGGTAAGAGCTCGATCTTCCTACAATTCTGTTTAGAGGTAGTTTTGGTATCTCTTGGTGCTTTGCTTCCAGCATTTGTTGCAGGAAACGCCATCACATCCTATCTACTCCAAACACTACTAGCAAGTGGAGATCAGGCAAGCTTACAAGATACACTAGCCAAAGCAAGTGGTTTATCAACCAGCACCCTATCCTTTGCAGAATCCTATGTTTTTCTAGTTCTGCTTAGTTGCTTGTCTGTAGCCCTTTGTTTCCTATTTTTATTTAGAAAATCACCGAAAGAAATTTTATCATCTATTAGTTAAGAAGGAGAAATCATGACTTTATTACAATTACAAGATGTTACCTACCGTTATAAGAACACTGCTGAAGCAGTCCTATATCAGATCAATTATAATTTTGAACCCGGGAAATTTTACAGTATTATTGGAGAATCAGGAGCAGGAAAATCCACTCTCTTATCCCTACTTGCTGGTCTAGATAGTCCTGTTGAAGGTTCTATCCTTTTCCAAGGAGAGGACATTCGTAAGAAGGGCTATTCTTACCATCGCATGCACCATATTTCCCTGGTCTTTCAAAATTATAATTTGATAGATTATCTTTCTCCACTGGAAAATATCCGCTTGGTCAACAAAAAGGCAAGCAAGGATACACTGCTTGAGCTTGGTTTGGATGAAAGTCAGATCAAGCGGAATGTTCTCCAGTTATCAGGTGGTCAACAACAACGTGTTGCCATTGCTCGTAGTTTGGTCTCAGAAGCTCCAGTTATTCTTGCAGATGAGCCAACGGGAAATCTGGATCCTAAAACTGCTGGAGATATTGTCGAACTGCTCAAATCACTTGCCCAGAAAACAGGTAAATGTGTCATCGTCGTAACTCACAGTAAAGAAGTGGCACAAGCGTCAGATATTACACTTGAGTTGAAGGACAAGAAACTGACTGAAACTCGCAATACGACGAAATAATATGAGCTTTTTCAGTTATACTCTTCGAAAATCAAATTCAAACCACGTCAGCGTCGTCTTACCGTACTCAAGTACAGCTTACGGCTAGCTTCCTAGTTTGCTTTTTGATTTTCATTGAGTATCAGAACTATAAAATAGAACAACATCTAGAAAGGGAACCTATGTTACACAATGCATTTGCCTATGTTACAAGGAAGTTTTTCAAATCGATTGTCATCTTCCTGATTATTCTCCTCATGGCGAGCTTGAGTTTGGTCGGCTTGTCGATCAAGGGAGCTACTGCCAAGGCTTCTCAGGAGACCTTTAAAAATATCACCAATAGCTTCTCCATGCAAATCAATCGTCGCGTCAATCAAGGAACGCCTCGTGGTGCTGGGAATATCAAGGGTGAAGATATCAAAAAAATCACCGAAAACAAGGCCATTGAGTCTTATGTTAAACGCATCAACGCTATCGGAGATTTGACTGGCTATGAACTCATCGAAACGCCAGAAACCAAGAAAAATTTGACACCTGACCGTGCCAAACATTTTGGAAGTAGCTTGATGATTACAGGTGTCAATGACTCCTCTAAAGAAGACAAGTTTGTCTCTGGTTCTTATAAACTGGTTGAAGGAGAGCACTTAACAAACGACGACAAGTATAAGATCCTCCTGCATAAGGACTTGGCAGCCAAACACGGCTGGAAAGTCGGGGATAAGGTCAAACTAGACTCTAATATCTACGATGCAGACAATGAAAAAGGAGCCAAGGAAACAGTCGAAGTGACAATCAAGGGACTCTTTGATGGTCACAATAAGTCGGCAGTAACCTACTCACAAGAACTATACGAAAACACAGCTATCACAGACATCCATACAGCTGCTAAACTATATGGTTATACAGAAGAAACGGCTATCTATGGGGACGCAACCTTCTTTGTAACAGCGGACAAGAACTTGGATGATGTTATGAAAGAGTTGAATGGCATCAGTGGTATCAACTGGAAGAGCTATACACTCGTTAAGAGCTCATCTAACTACCCAGCTCTTGAGCAATCCATTTCTGGTATGTACAAGATGGCTAACCTCCTCTTCTGGGGAAGCTTGAGCTTCTCAGTTCTTCTCCTTGCCCTCTTACTCAGCCTTTGGATCAACGCTCGTCGCAAGGAGGTGGGAATTCTCCTCTCTATCGGTCTCAAGCAGGCAAGTATCTTGGGTCAATTTATTACAGAATCCATCTTAATTGCCATCCCTGCTCTTGTTTCTGCTTACTTCTTAGCTACTCACACAGCGCGTGCAATCGGAAATACTGTTCTTGCCAATGTCACTTCAGGTGTTGCCAAGCAAGCCAGCAAGGCTGCTCAAGCCTCTAACCTTGGTGGTGGTGCAGAAGTAGATGGCTTTAGTAAGACCTTGTCGAGCCTAGATATTTCCATTCAGACATCAGACTTTATCATCGTTTTTGTTCTTGCTTTAGTTCTAGTGGTTCTCGTTATGGCGCTTGCCTCAAGCAATCTCCTAAGAAAACAACCAAAAGATCTCTTGCTGGATAGCGAATAAAAAACTTGCTACCTATTCTCCCCTAAATGGGGTATAATATAGGTAGCATTTTTATCTATTTTATCTTGATAAGGCCTCTTCCTTTCAGGATGAAATTGAGATGATTTACAAGAAATTTAAAGGAATGTGAAACGTTTTTTCTATGAAAATTTTAATTGTAGAAGATGAAGAGATGATCCGTGAGGGGGTCAGTGATTATTTGACGGATTGTGGTTATGAAACCATTGAGGCGGCGGATGGTCAGGAAGCCTTAGAGCAATTTTCTAGCTATGAAGTAGCCTTGGTTTTACTGGATATCCAAATGCCTAAGCTCAATGGTCTGGAAGTGCTAGCTGAGATTCGCAAAACCAGTCAGGTTCCTGTCTTGATGCTGACCGCCTTTCAGGATGAGGAATACAAGATGAGTGCTTTTGCTTCTCTGGCAGATGGCTATCTGGAAAAGCCTTTTTCTCTGTCCCTCTTAAAAGTAAGAGTAGACGCGATTTTCAAGCGTTACTACGATACAGGACGAATCTTCTCCTATAAGGATGCCAAGGTGGATTTTGAGAGTTACAGTGCAAGCCTAGCAGGTCAAGAAGTGGCCATCAATGCCAAAGAGTTGGAAATTCTGGACTATCTGGTGAAAAATGAAGGACGGGCCTTGACTCGGTCTCAGATAATCGATGCGGTCTGGAAAGCGACAGATGAGGTTCCCTTTGACCGTGTCATTGATGTCTATATCAAGGAACTGCGGAAAAAGTTAGACTTGGACTGCATCCTCACTGTGCGCAATGTTGGTTATAAATTGGAGCGAAAATGAAACGAACAGGTTTATTTACAAAGATATTTATCTATACCTTCTCGATATTTAGTGTTCTGGTTATCTGCCTTCATTTGGCTATTTATTTTCTTTTTCCTTCGACTTATCTGAGTCATCGTCAGGAAACCATTGGTCAGAAAGCGACAGCCATTGCCCAGTCCCTAGAAGGTAAGGATAGGCAGAGCATCGAGCAAGTGTTAGACTTGTATTCTCAGACTAGTGATATCAAGGGGACCGTCAAGGGCGAGATGACCGAGGACAAGTTAGAAGTCAAGGACAGTCTTCCTCTGGATACAGACCGCCAGACAACCTCTCTTTTTATCGAGGAGCGCGAGGTGAAAACGCAAGACGGTGGTGCAATGACACTCCAGTTTCTAGCTTCCATGGATTTGCAAAAGGAAGCAGAGCAAATCAGTCTCCAGTTTCTTCCCTATACCTTGCTGGCATCCTTTCTGATTTCCCTCTTGGTGGCCTACATCTATGCTCGGACCATTGTTGCTCCAATATTAGAAATCAAGCGAGTGACCCGTCGGATGATGGAACTAGATACCCAAGTACGATTGCGCGTGGACTCTAAGGATGAGATTGGGGATCTCAAGGAGCAGATCAATAGCCTCTACCAGCATCTTTTGACTGTTATTGCGGACTTGCATGACAAGAACGAAGCCATTCTCCGGCTAGAGAAGATGAAGGTCGAATTTCTACGAGGGGCTTCTCATGAACTGAAAACACCACTGGCTAGTTTGAAAATCCTGATCGAAAACATGAAAGAAAATGTCGGACGTTATAAGGATAGAGACCACTATCTGGGGATTGCCTTGGGGATTGTGGATGAGCTCAATCACCACGTTCTCCAGATACTTTCTCTCTCGTCTGTGCAGGAATTGCGAGATGATAGGGAAGAAATTGATTTGCTCCAGATGACGCAAAGTCTAGTCAAGGATTATGCCTTGCTAGCCAAGGAAAGAGAGCTTCAGATTGATAATAGCTTGTCCCATCAGCAGGCTTATATAAATCCATCAGTTATGAAGTTGATCCTATCTAATCTCATTAGCAATGCCATCAAGCACTCCATTCCAGGTGGCTTGGTTCGCATTGGCGAAAGAGAAGGGGAACTTTTTATCGAGAATAGCTGTAGTCCAGAAGAACAAGAAAAACTGGCCCAGTCTTTTTCTGACAATGCTAGTCGCAAGGCCAAAGGGTCGGGGATGGGGCTCTTTGTGGTCAAAAGTTTATTAGAACATGAAAAATTAGCTTATCGTTTTGAAATGCAGGAGAATCGCTTAACCTTCTTCATAGCTTTTCCAAAAGTCTCCCAAGACTAGGGAGAGAAAGGGTTTACATAGATGAAGCTAGAAGAAATTCAATCGAAACTGCGGGAAAAACTAGATTTTTTTGTCAAAAAGTGATAAAATGAACAATGTAAATGGGATGACCCATAAAAATATACAGGAGGCCTGATAAAATGGCAATCGTTTCAGCAGAAAAATTTGTCCAAGCAGCTCGTGACAACGGTTATGCAGTTGGTGGATTTAACACAAACAACCTTGAGTGGACTCAAGCTATCTTGCGCGCAGCAGAAGCTAAAAAAGCTCCAGTTTTGATCCAAACTTCAATGGGTGCTGCTAAATACATGGGTGGTTACAAAGTTGCTCGCAACTTGATCGCTAACCTTGTTGAATCAATGGGTATCACTGTACCAGTAGCTATCCACCTTGACCACGGTCACTACGAAGATGCACTTGAGTGTATCGAAGTTGGTTACACTTCAATCATGTTTGACGGTTCACACCTTCCAGTTGAAGAAAACCTTAAATTGGCTAAAGACGTTGTTGAAAAAGCACACGCTAAAGGTATCTCAGTAGAAGCTGAAGTTGGTACTATCGGTGGTGAAGAAGACGGAATCATCGGTAAAGGTGAATTGGCTCCAATCGAAGACGCTAAAGCAATGGTTGAAACTGGTATCGACTTCTTGGCAGCTGGTATCGGTAACATCCACGGTCCTTACCCAGCAAACTGGGAAGGTCTTGACCTTGACCACTTGCAAAAATTGACAGAAGCTCTTCCTGGATTCCCAATCGTATTGCACGGTGGATCAGGTATCCCTGATGAGCAAATCCAAGCAGCTATCAAACTTGGTGTTGCGAAAGTTAACGTTAACACTGAATGCCAAATCGCATTCGCTAACGCAACTCGTAAATTTGCTCGTGACTACGAAGCAAACGAAGCAGAATACGACAAGAAAAAACTCTTCGACCCACGTAAATTCTTGGCTGACGGTGTAAAAGCTATCCAAGCATCAGTTGAAGAACGTATTGACGTATTCGGTTCAGAAGGTAAAGCTTAATCTAGCTGAACAATACAGATGAAACCTGCCCATTGGGTGGGTTTTTTGTGTTTTAAGGAAACTATCAAGCCAGAATTTTTGAATAAAAGTATTATTTTAAGAGAGGAATCTCTAATTTTATAAACTTTAGGCAAACGCTTGCATTCTGTTTTTTATTGGACTATAATAGGTTGGTATAAAGCCTTTTGTAGTAATAAAATGTAGAAGGTGTAGAAAGTAAGGATTTAGAATGTTTGTAGTCAAAAACACAACGTTGCTATTCCTTGCGCTAGGGAGAGATTTATGGCAATGATAGAAGTGGAACATCTTCAGAAAAATTTTGTGAAGACTGTCAAGGAACCAGGTTTGAAGGGGGCATTGCGCTCCTTTATTCATCCTGAAAAGCAGACCTTTGAAGCGGTCAAGGATTTGACCTTTGAGGTACCAAAGGGACAGATTCTAGGCTTTATCGGCGCTAATGGTGCTGGAAAGTCGACAACCATTAAAATGCTGACAGGAATTTTAAAGCCGACATCAGGTTTTTGTCGTATTAACGGCAAGATTCCCCAGGACAATCGCCAAGATTATGTCAAGGATATTGGAGTGGTCTTTGGGCAAAGAACCCAGTTGTGGTGGGATTTGGCTCTACAAGAGACCTACACAGTCTTAAAGGAGATTTACGATGTCCCAGACTCGCTCTTTCATAAGCGTATGGACTTTTTGAATGAGGTCTTGGATTTGAAGGACTTTATCAAAGACCCCGTGCGGACTCTTTCACTAGGTCAACGGATGCGGGCGGATATTGCAGCTTCCTTGCTCCACAATCCTAAAGTTCTCTTTTTAGATGAACCGACCATAGGTCTGGATGTTTCCGTCAAGGATAACATTCGTCGAGCCATTACCCAGATCAATCAGGAGGAAGAGACTACTATTCTCTTGACCACTCACGATCTGAGTGATATTGAGCAACTTTGTGATCGGATTTTCATGATTGACAAGGGGCAGGAGATTTTTGATGGAACGGTTAGCCAGCTCAAGGAAACCTTTGGCAAGATGAAGACTCTTTCCTTTGAATTGGTGCCAGGGCAAAGTCATCTCCTTTCTCACTATGAAGGCTTTCCTGATATGACTATTGATAGACAAGGAAATAGCCTCAACATTGAATTTGATAGTTCCCGCTACCAGTCGGCTGATATTATCAAGCAAACCCTGTCTGATTTTGAAATCCGCGATTTGAAGATGGTGGATACGGATATCGAGGATATTATCCGTCGCTTCTATCGAAAGGAGCTCTAAGATGGTCAAATTGTGGAGACGTTATAAGCCCTTTATCAATGCAGGGATTCAGGAATTGATCACCTATCGAGTCAACTTTCTTCTCTATCGGATTGGAGATGTTATGGGGGCTTTTGTCGCTTTCTATCTCTGGAAGGCAGTCTTTGATTCCTCGCAAGAGTCCTTGATTCAAGGCTTTAGTATGGCAGATATCACCCTCTACATCATCATGAGTTTTGTGACCAATCTTCTGACTAGGTCGGATTCTTCCTTTATGATCGGGGAGGAGGTCAAGGACGGCTCCATTATCATGCGCTTGCTGAGACCAGTGCATTTTGCGGCCTCTTACCTTTTCACCGAACTTGGCTCCAAGTGGTTGATTTTTATCTCTGTTGGACTGCCATTTTTAAGTGTCATTGTCTTGATGAAAATCTTATCAGGACAAGGGATTGTAGAAGTGCTGGGATTAACCATCCTTTATCTCTTTAGCTTAACCCTAGCCTACCTAATCAACTTTTTCTTTAATATCTGCTTTGGATTTTCAGCCTTTGTGTTTAAAAATCTATGGGGTTCCAATCTACTCAAGACTTCCATAGTGGCCTTTATGTCTGGAAGTCTGATTCCCTTGGCTTTCTTTCCAAAGGTGGTTTCAGATATTCTCTCCTTCCTGCCTTTTTCATCCTTGATTTATACTCCGGTTATGATTATTGTTGGGAAATACGATGCTAGTCAGATTCTTCAGGCACTCGCTTTGCAGTTTTTCTGGCTCTTAGTGATGGTGGGCTTGTCTCAGTTAATTTGGAAACGAGTCCAGTCCTTTATTACCATTCAGGGAGGTTAGTATGAAAAAATATCAACGCATGCATCTGATTTTTATCAGACAATACATCAAGCAAATCATGGAATACAAGGTTGATTTTGTGGTTGGTGTGCTAGGAGTTTTTCTAACCCAAGGCTTGAACCTCTTGTTTCTCAATGTCATTTTTCAACACATTCCATCACTAGAAGGTTGGACTTTTCAAGAAATCGCCTTTATCTATGGATTTTCCTTGATTCCCAAGGGACTGGACCATCTCTTTTTTGACAATCTCTGGGCGTTAGGACAACGTTTGGTGCGAAAAGGGGAGTTTGATAAGTACCTGACTCGTCCTATCAATCCTCTCTTTCACATCCTAGTTGAAACCTTTCAGATTGATGCCTTGGGCGAACTCTTGGTCGGTGGGATCCTACTAGCGACAACGGTATCTAGCATTGCTTGGACTCTTCCAAAATTCCTGCTTTTCCTAGTTTGTATTCCTTTTGCGACCTTGATTTATACTTCCTTGAAAATCGCGACAGCCAGCATCGCTTTTTGGACCAAGCAATCAGGAGCTATGATTTACATTTTTTATATGTTTAATGATTTTGCCAAGTACCCGATTTCTATTTACAATTCTCTTCTACGATGGTTGATTAGCTTTATCGTTCCATTTGCCTTTACGGCCTACTATCCTGCTAGCTATTTCTTGCAGGACAAGGATGTAATCTTTAACATCGGAGGTTTGATGTTGATTTCTCTGGTTTTCTTTGTCATTTCCCTTAGACTTTGGGATAGGGGCTTGGATGCCTACGAAAGTGCAGGTTCGTAAATAATAGAATATCAAAGCCTTGTCTCAGGACAGGCTTTTTTTAATAGAGATGAAAATTCCTTGACATCTATTCTCAGAGTGCTATACTGTAAGTGTAATCGCCGATTTAGCTCATTCGCTAGAGCAAGAGAGTCGTAAAGCCTAGGTCACAGGTGAACATATGACTGAGGATTTGAAAAATTAGATATGTAGAAAATAACCGTTAAGCCTAGTTCTTATCGGTTATTTATTTTGTTTAATAGTATTGTTATTGCATCAATGATGTCTGTCTTTGTGATTCTGGTAGTGCTTCAACTTACTTGCTATTATTTTTGATGGTGTGAATGTGCTGATAATGTATTCCAGTTAACTACGAAATTTTTATATCTTTTTAACACATATTAAAAATAAAATTAATACCCCTTAATTTTTCTTGACTTAAATTTTTTTAATTGATATACTATTTTTCAGAGAGCTAACAATTATATATAAATGTACTACTCTATTTCCTAGATAATACTTAGTAAAACTTTTTATAACAAAGGCTAGCAAAGTTAAAGTTTTCTATCTATTGGAAGTTAAATAAATATGTAAGGAATTAAAATGAAAAAAAGTACAGTATTGTCATTAACCACAGCTGCAGTTATTTTAGCAGCATATGTCCCTAATGAGGTAGTTTTAGCAGACACATCTAGCTCTGAAGATGCTTTAAATATCTCTGATAAAGAAAAAGTAGTAGGTAAACAAAAAGAAAACAAAGAAAAACATGAAGATATTCATAATGCTATAGAAACTTCAAAGGATACTGAAGAGAAGAAAACAACAGTTATTGAAGAAAAAGAAGTTGTTAGTAAAGAATCTGTGATAGATAATAAAACTAACAATGAAAAAGTAACAATCAAAAAAGAAGATTCCAATCAATACAAAGGAGATAATGCAGACTCGTCTGCAAGTAAAGACACAGAAAGTCCCAAAAAAGAAGATAGACTTGTCTATATTGCTGAATTTAAAGATAAAGAATCTGGAGAAAAAGCAATCAAGGAACTATCAAATCTTAAGAATACAAAAGTTTTATATACTTATGATAGAATTTTTAACGGTAGCGCTATTGAAACAACCAAAGATACTCTGGACAAAATTAAGCTAATAGAAGGTATTTCATCGGTTGAAAGGTCACAAAAAGTCCAACCTATGATGAATCATGCTAGAAAAGAAATTGGAGTTGAAGAAGCAATCGATTACCTAAAATCTATCAATGCACCATTTGGGAAAAACTTTGATGGCAGAGGTATGGTTATTTCAAATATCGATACGGGGACAGATTATAGGCATAAGGCTATGAGAATAGATGATGATGCCAAAGGCTCAATGAGATTTAAAAAAGAAGACTTAAAAGGTACTGATAAAAATTTCTGGTTGAGTGATAAAATTCCTCATGCTTTCAATTATTATAATGGTGGTAAAATTACTGTAGAAAAAGCTGATGATGGAAGCGATTATTTTGATCCACATGGGATGCATATTGCAGGGATTCTTGCGGGAAATGATACTGAAAAAGATATCAAAAACTTTAACGGAATAGATGGAATTGCGCCTAATGCACAGATCTTCTCTTATAAAATGTACTCTGATGCAGGATCTGGCTTCGCAGGAGATGAAACAATGTTTCATGCTATTGAAGATTCGATCAAACACAATGTCGATGTTGTTTCGGTATCATCTGGCTTTACAGGAACAGGTCTTGTAGGTGAGAAATATTGGCAAGCTATTAGAGCGTTAAGAAAAGCAGGCATTCCAATGGTTGTAGCTACGGGTAACTATGCAACTTCTGCTTCAAGTTCTTCATGGGATTTAGTGGCAAATAATAATCTGAAAATGACCGACACTGGAAATGTAACACGAACTGCAGCACATGAAGATGCGATAGCAGTTGCTTCTGCTAAAAATCAAACAGTTGAGTTTGACAAAGTTAAGATTGGAGGAGAAAGTTTTAAATACAGAAATATAGGGGCCTTTTTCGATAAGAATAAAATCATAACAAACGAAGATGGTTCAAAAGCTCCTAGTAAATTGAAATTTGTATATATAGGCAAAGGTCAAGACCAAGATTTGATAGGTTTGGATCTTAAGGGCAAAATTGCAGTAATGGATAGAATTTATACAAAGGATTTAAAAAATGCTTTTAAACGAGCAACGGATAAGGGTGCACGCGCCATTATGGTTGTAAATACTGTAAATTACTACAATAGAGATAATTGGACAGAGCTCCCAGCTATGGGATATGAGGAGGATGAAGGAACTACTAGTCAAGTTTTCTCAATTTCAGGAGATGATGGTGTAAAGTTATGGAACATGATTAACCCTGATAAAAAAACTAAAGTCAAAAGAAATAATAAAGAAGATTTTAAAGATAAATTGGAGCAATACTATCCAATTGATATGGCAAGCTATAATTCTAATAAACCGAATGTAGGTGACGAAAAAGAGATTGACTTTAAGTTTGCATCTGACACAGACAAAGAACTGTATAAAGAAGATATCATAGTTCCAGCAGGGTCCACATCTTGGGGACCGAGAACAGATTTACTTTTAAAGCCTGATGTCTCGGCACCTGGTAAAAACATTAAATCTACTCTCAATGTCATTAATGGTAAATCAACTTATGGCTATATGTCAGGAACTAGTATGGCAACTCCAATCGTGGCAGCTTCTACTGTTTTGATTAGACCAAAGTTAAAGGAAATGCTTGAAAGACCTGTATTGAAAAATCTTAAGGGAGATGACAAAATAGATCTTACAAGTCTTACAAAAATAGCCCTACAAAATACTGCACGCCCTATGATGGATGCGACTTCTTGGAAAGAAAAAAGTCAATACTTTGCATCACCTAGACAACAGGGGGCAGGCTTAATTAATGTTGCCAATGCTTTGAGAAATGAAGTTGTAGCGACTTTCAAAAACACAGATTCTAAAGGTTTAGTAAACTCTTATGGTTCTATTTCTCTTAAAGAAATAAAAGGAGATAAAAAATATTTTACAATTAAGCTTCACAATACATCAAACAGACCTTTGACCTTTAAAGTTTCAGCATCTGCTATAACTACAGATGCTCTAACTGACAGACTCAAACTGGATGAAACATATAAAGATGAAAAATCTTCAGATGGGAAACAAATTGTTCCAGAAATTCACCCAGAAAAAGTCAAAGGAGCAAATATTACATTTGAGCATGATACTTTCACTATAGGCCCAAATTCTAGCTTTGATTTAAATGCGGTTATAAATGTTGGAGAAGCTAAAAACAAAAATAAATTTGTAGAATCATTTATTCATTTTGAGTCAGTGGAAGAAATGGAAGCTCTGAACTCCAATGGGAAGAAAACAAATTTCCAACCTTCTTTATCGATGCCTCTAATGGGATTTGCTGGGAATTGGAACCACGAACCAATCCTTGATAAATGGGCCTGGGAAGAAGGGTCAAAATCAAAAACAATGGAAGGTTATGATGATGATGGTAAACCGAAAATTCCAGGAACCTTAAATAAGGGGATTGGTGGAGAACATGGTATAGATAAATTTAATCCAGCAGGAGTTATACAAAATAGAAAAGATAAAAATACAACATCCCTAGATCAAAATCCAGAATTATTTGCTTTCAATAACGAAGGGATCAACGCACCATCATCAAGTGGTTCTAAGATTGCTAAAATTTATCCTTTAGATTCAAATGGAAATCCTCAAGATGCTCAACTTGAGAGAGGATTAACGCCTTCTCCCCTTGTATTAAGAAGTGCAGAAGAAGGATTGATTTCAATAGTAAATACAAATAAAGAGGGAGAAAATCAAATCGACTTAAAAGTCATTTCGAGAGAACACTTTATTAAAGGAATTTTAAACTCTAAAAGAAATGATGCAAAGGGAATCAAATCTTCTAAACTAAAAGTTTGGGGTGACTTGAAATGGGATGGACTCATTTATAACCCTAGAGGTAGAGAAGAAAATGCACCAGAAAGCAAGGATACCAAAGATCCTGCTACTAAGATAAGAGGTCAATTTGAACCGATTGCAGAAGGTCAATATTTCTATAAATTTAAATATAGATTAACTAAAGATTATCCATGGCAGGTTTCCTATATTCCTGTAAAAATTGATAACACAGCCCCTAAGATTGTTTCGATTGATTTTTCAAATCCTGAAAAAATTAAGTTGATTACAAAGGATACTTATCATAAGGTAAAAGAGCAATACAAGAATGAAACTTTATTTGCGAGAGATCAGAAAGAACATCCTGAAAAATTTGACGAGATTGCCAACGAAGTTTGGTATGCTGGCGCCGCTCTTGTTAATGAAGATGGAGAGGTTGAGAAAAATCTTGAAGTAACTTATGCAGGTGAGGGTCAAGGAAGAAATAGAAAACTTGACAAAGACGGAAATACCATTTATGAAATTAATGGTGCAGGAGATTTAAGAGGAAAAATCATTGAAGTCATTGCATTAGATGGATCTAGCAATTTCACAAAGATTCATAGAATTAAATTTGCTGATCATGCTGATGAAAAGGGGATGATTTCCTATTATCTAGTAGATCCTGATCAAGATTCATCTAAATACCAAAAGCTTGGCGAGATTGCCGAATCTAAATTTAAAAATTTAGAAAATAGAAAAGAGGGTAGTCTTAAAAAAAATACAACTGAAGTAGAACATCATCAAGGAAATGAAGAGTCTATCGAAGAAAAATCTAGCTTTACTATCAATAAAGCCATTTCAACAATTAGAGACTTTGAAAGCAAAGACTTAAAGAAACTCATTAAAAAGAAATTTAGAGAAGTTGATGACTTTACAAGTGAAACTGGTAAGAGAACAGAGGAATACGATTATAAATACGATGATAAGGGAAATATCATTGCTTATGACGATGGTAGTGCCTTAGAATATGAAACTGAAAAACTTGACGAAATCAAATCAAAAATTTATGGTGTTCTAAGCCCATCTAAAGATGGACACTTTGAAATTCTTGGAAAGATAAGTAATGTTTCTAAAAATGCCAAGGTATATTATGGAAATAACTATAAATCGATAGAAATCAAAACGACCAAGTATGATTCGCATTCAAAAACGATGACATTTGATTTATACGCTAATGTTAATGATATTGTGGATGGTTTAGCTTTTGCAGGAGATATGAGATTCTTTGTTAAAGATGATGATCAGATAAAAGCTGAGACTAAAATTAGAATGCCTGAAAAAAATAAGGAAACTAAAACGGAATATCCCTATGCATCAAGTTATGGGAATGTCATAGAATTAGGAGAAGGAGATCTTTCGAAAAACAAACCAAACAATTTAACGGACATGGAATCTGGTAAAATCTATGCTGATTCAGAAAAACAACAATATCTATTAAAGGATAACATCATTCTAAGAAAAGGCTATGCACTAAAAGTGACTACCTATAATCCTGGAAAAACGGATATGTTAGAAGGAAATGGAGTTTATAGCCAGGAAGATATAGCAAAAATCCAAAAGGCCAATCCTAATCTAAGAGTCTTATCAGAAAAAATAATTTATGCTGATAGTAGAAATGTTGAAGATGGAAGAAGTACTCAACCAGTATTAATGTCGGCTTTGGACGGCTTTAACATTGTAAGGTATCAAGTGTTTACATTTAAAATGAATGATAAAGGGGAAGCAATCGATAAAGATGGAAATCTTGTGACAGATTCTTCTAAACTTGTATTATTTGGTAAGGATGGTAAAGAGTATACTGGGGAGGATAAGTCCAATGTAGAAGCTATAAAAGAAGATGGCTCTACGTTATTTATTGATGCAAAACCAGTAAATCTTTCAATGGACAAGAACTACTTTAATCCATCTAAATCTAATAAAATTTATGTACGAAATCCAGAATTCTATTTAAGAGGTAAGATTTCTGATAAGGGTGGTTTTAACTGGGAGTTGAGAGTTAATGAATCGGTTGTAGATAATTATTTAATCTATGGAGATTTACACATTGATAACACTAGAGATTTTAACATTAAGCTTAATGTTAAAGATGGTGACATCATGGACTGGGGGATGAAAGACTATAAAGCAAACGGATTCCCAGATAAGGTAACTGATATGGATGGAAACGTTTATCTTCAAACTGGCTATAGTGATTTGAATGCGAAAGCGGTTGGAGTACACTATCAATTTTTATATGATAATGTAAAACCTGAAGTAAGCATTGATCCTAAGGGAAATACTAGTATCGAATATGCTAATGGAAAATCTGTAGTCTTTAATATCAATGATAAAAGAAATAATGGATTCGATGGTGAGATTCAAGAACAACATATTTATGTAAATGGAAAAGAATATAAATCATTTGCTGATATTAAACAAATAGCAGATAAGACACTAAACATTAAGATTGTTGTAAAAGATTTCGCAAGAAATACGACTGTAAAAGAATTCATTTTAAACAAAGATACGGGAGAGGTAAGTGAATTAAAACCTCAGATGGTAACTGTGACCATTCAAAATGGAAAAGAAATGAGTTCAACGATAGTGTCGGAAGAAGATTTCATTTTACCTGTCTATATGGGCGAATCAGAAAAAGGATATCAATTTGATGGCTGGGAAATTGCTGGTTTCGAAGGGAAAAAAGACGTTGGCTATGTTCTTAATCTATCAAAAGATACCCTTATAAAACCTGTATTCAAGAAAATAGAGGAGAAAAAGGAGGAGGAAAATAAACCTACTTTTGATGTATCCAAAAAGAAAGATAAGCCACAGGTAAATCCTAGTCAATTAAATCAAAGTCATAGAAAAGGGGACTTACAAAGAGCAAATCATTCACAAAAATCTGATTCAACTAAGGATGTTACAACTACAGTTCTTGATAAAAACTTTGAAAATAAGAAGGAAGTCCATCTTAATGAACAAGAGAATATAGCTAATAAACATACTAACATTGATAGTAAGTCGGATACTAACCATTCTGACAAGTTGCCAAAAACCGGAACAGTTAGAGCAGTTCTTACACCATTCATTGCTGGAATATTGTTTATAGTAGGAGCACTTCTTGGATTGAAGAAAAAAGATCAAGATTAAGACAAAATCTATAGAAAAGATGTTTATGTGTTGAGATTAGATACTGTGATGGTTAAACAGTTTGCTGACAATTACTATTTAATACTTAATTCTTAAGTTTACATTGACAATTATACACTCTTAGAATGTATTAATGGCCTTCATTTAGATAACAAAAAATCTTCTTATTACAGATAGGAAGATTTTTTGAATTTTACCAATTTCACAAAATACAGTATCGAACTATATATTAAAAATTGTATTTTTAATATTATCGTAAAAACTCAAGATTTATTTGATGAAGTACAGTCTAATTTTCTCAAATTGAATCCTAACAAGCGTGAGATAATTTCTTGATTTAATCACTTTGGGGTTATTTATTTTAAGTATAGTCTATATGCAATATGATAAGTAAATATGCCTATTAGATTTTTTATAAACATAATATAAGTGAATAATATGAAAGGATAGCTCCTTTTCATTATCATAGTTAGACTATAAAAATATATAAAATTCTTAAAAATTATGGTATAATTTATGTTAATAAATTCGATATAGAGTTTAATGGATGATTCTATTGATGCCAATATTTAAGGGTTAGTTGATTGGTTTTCTTTTGAAAACCCATCCATTCATGGATACTGACAAATCTTACGAATTTGTTTAAGATATAGGTGAAATATAGTGAAAAATGGGAGGAATACTATGACTAAGAAACATTTTGAAGAGAAAAATGGTCCGAAATCAACTGTATCGAAGGTAGTGAAAGGAACTTCTCCATCTAAGATTAGGGGCAAGTTTTTTAAAATAAAAGTCTATATTGGCATTGCCATTAGTCTCTTGGTCGTTGCAATCCTAGCAAGCCTCTTCTTATTCTCACCTAACGCAAAGAAAGAGTCAAATGAAGCCATTTCTTCAGTTGCTAAAAAAGAGAACACAAGTAAAGAAGCGATAGATACTTCGAAAGCGTCTGAGAATGAGAAGAAGAAAGAAGAGGAGATTCAAAAACTCAAGGAACAGCTAACCAGTTTAGATAGCAAGGTCTCTGAGTCAGAGAAGGTAGTTGACAAGTTAAAAGAAGAAACTGCAGTTCCGAAACTGGATATTGAAGCATTAAGAAATAATGATTTATCAAGTTTGAAGGGCACATGGCGTACACCGTCGGGCAATGAATATGTCATTAATGAGTCTGGTGAAATTTATATAACTAGCTTTAGAGATGGTCAAAAATTTGAATATACTGTTGAATTGGACAATAGTTACTCTCATCTGAAAAATCGAAGTTCAGATTCCAACTTTAAAGAAGTTGAAAGTCTAAGTGCACACACTAAAGGTTCTGTCGCAGGAGGATTTGTGGTAGTTGCCGTACCAAGTGGAGTTGTCATGCAACCTGGTGATGATGGAAAACTGACAGATAAAAGCAATCATGACGAGGAGAGACTGTTTGCAGGACAGCAATATGAAGCGATGTTGTTAAAACCAGAAGATGTTTATTATCGTGTAAAACCAGATACTAGTAAACTTGAGGAAGAGGAGAAGAATTTAGCTCAACTACAGGCTGAACGCGAAGCAATCAAAACTTCTCTAGAATCTAAGGAAAAGAAAAATACGAACTAGAAAAAACTAGTTTAGAATCTAACTTTCGATTGTTTTAGTTTAGAAATACTGTTGCAATCGCTAGAATGAAGAAGCTCATTAGGGCTTCTTTTCTTTTATCTTAACACTTCAACCACTTAGACTGATATAGAGACCAGATAGGCAAAAGAACTTGTTCTTGAAACTGACCTCTGCTATAATGATTTTTGTAAGGGGCGTGAGGCGTCACTATCAGATAACTCAAGTTCATAAAAAAGCAATTGGAGATAAAAATGAAAAAATTATTAGGTATTGGATTCTTGCTAGTTTCAGCTTTGGTTTTGTATTTTGGTTCTGTTGGATGGCCAAGTTTGGATGTCAACCTATGGTCACTGATTCCGGTTGGTCTGTTCCTCTTTTTCACTCTAGAGAATTTTTTGAAAAAAGACTACAAGGCTAGTCTGATGTGTTTAATTATTGCTTTTATCATTGCAAATGCAATTTTAGACCTTTTGCCAATTTCAAGTGGCTTGGTAATTGGAGCGGGCGTACTAGCTTGCATTGGTATTGGATACCTCTTTCCTGATAAAGATACAAAAGAAGACAAATAGAAAAGGCCTCGAGATTTCTCGAGACCCTTTTTTACTTACCAGCGTAATATTTTTGAATTCCTTTCACGATACCTGCTACAAGCTTATCTTGATAGTGGCTATCTCGAATCTGTTGATTTTCAGCGAAATTATCTATATAACCAAGCTCTAGGAGGACGGCTGGTTTAGCAGTTTCTCGAAGAACGGCAAAGCTTCTTTCCAATAAACCAGCATCTTTAGCACCAGTTTCAGCTAACAATGAAGAGTGGATAGCGGCTGCAAGACGCTTGCTCTCACTCATACGGTCAGGATGGTTATGCCAGTATGGGTTGATTTTACTTGGATAATCAGGATCATCACTATAGGAATAGGTTTGAATACCGCTAGCTCTAGAGTACGCGCTACCAGTCGCATTGAAGTGAATACTAATAAAGATATCAGAGTTAGTCTTGTTAACCATACGAGAACGTTCTGTAACAAAATCTACATCAATATCACTATCACGTGAAGTAAGAACTTTGTAGCCAAGTTCTTCTAACTTTTTGCGTAATTTACGATACACCTGCATGTTGAGGTCTTTTTCAGCGACATTGTAATAGTATGCACCTGAGTCTCTTCCACCATGTCCAGGATCTAAAAAGATGGTTCTACTGTATTGGCCTTTTACAAAACCAACTTCTTTTGAGACCTCAGAAATCCATTGACCATTTTTGTGGAATAGATGGTCTTTACCGTCAATTTTGTAAGTTCCGGAAACATAATGTCCATTATCATCTAAGTAGTAGCGAGCCTTATAAGTGTCGTCGTAAATCCACTCTTTTTTAGCCATATAACCACCAGCTTTGAGATAGTAAGCTCCAATCCATTCTTTTGATGCATACATTCCACCACGCTTCAAAAAGAACCAGCTGTTATAGTTTTTATCAAATATCCATTCATTATCAGCCATGGCTCCATTGGTTTTTAGATAATAGCTTCCCGACCATTTATCGGCTAACATAGCTCCATCTTGAGCAAAAGAATACCAAGAACCGCTGATTTTTTCCCATTTGTTTTGGACAAATTTTCCAGATGCGTTCGCATAGAACCAGGTATCTTTAATTTTTACCCAGCTATTTTCAGCCATAGCACCACTGTTATTAAATAGGTAGCCCTTAAATGTAGTTGAGCTCAACATGATTCCCTTTTTATCAAAGTAGTACCAAGAACCATTGACTTTCTCCCACTTGTCCTGAGAGATTTTTCCAGAGGATGTGGCATAATACCAATTTTGGTCGATTTTTGCCCAGCCGTTTGTGGCCATAGCTCCACTTTTGGTCAGTAAATAGTTATCAAAAGTTGTATTACTAAGCATGATTCCATCTTTGTCAAAGTAATACCAAGCACCACCAATTTTCTCCCATTTATTCTGAGAAATTTTTCCAGAAGAATTAGCGAAGTACCATTTTCCATTGATAAAGTTCCAACCGTTTTCAGCCATCACTCCATCTTTATTGAAAACATAACCATCAAAGGTTGTATTGCTTAGTCGATGGCCATCTTTATTGAAGTAGTACCACTTTCCTTGGATTTTTTTCCAGTTAGTAACAGGTTTGTTGTGTTCGTAAAAGCGCCAGTTATTATTTTCTTCCTGCCAACCTTCTTTGACTTTTTCAACTTTTTCTTCTTTTTTTACTTCAGACTTCTTCTCTTCTGTGGCGGGAGTTTTTTTCTCTGTTTTTTCTTCTTTATCATCAATTTTAGAAGAATTGTCTGTTTTTTCGACCTTCTCTTTCGATTTTTCTTGGTTTTCGATTTTTGAAGTACTTGAATGAGGAATTGTTACATTTTCTCGTACTCCCTCTGCTTTATTTTCTTGAGCCTGGACCGTTGCTTGAGTGTACCCTAAAATAGATAGGGCAACTGTACTAGCGAGTAAAACCTTTTTCATATTAAACTCCTTTTTTTGCTTATTATAATAAAATCTTGCTGATTTCTCAACTATCAAACTGAACTTCTTCTAGTAGATAGTCGATAAAGCGTTCGCCCATCTTGGATAGGCTGGTTTTCTCATGCTGGATATAGACCAGCTCAATTGGGTCATCAATGTCCAGTGGGATAGAAACGATATTGTCTCCGTTGAGGTTGCTGTTCAAAATCCCTGTTGCGATGGTATAACCATCCAAACCAATCAAGAGATTAAAGAGGGTTGCACGGTCACTGACCACGATGGATTTCTTATGGTGCTCTTGAGAAAGAATTTCCTCTGAAAAGTAGAAGGAGTTGTGCGTCCCTTGGTCATAACTTAGATAAGGGAAATTCTCCAAATCAGACAGTTTGACCTTGTCTTTCTTTGCCAGAGGATTGGTCTTGCTGACAAAGATATGGGGCTGGGCTGTGAAGAGATGGTGAGCCAGCAGGTGGTTGTCATCCAGCATTTTGGTTAAAACATCACGGTTGTAGCTGTTCAAAAATAGGACACCGACCTCACTACGGAAGTTCTTGACGTCGTCGATAATTTCCCAAGTCCGAGTTTCACGAAGGAAAAGCTCGTATTTCTCCATATCGCTTTTCTTGAGCAGAGAGACAAAGGCATTGACCACAAAGGCATAGTGTTGAGACGAAACGCTAAAGAGTTCGCGGTGGGCGACAGGGTTTTTATAGCGTTCCTCCAGAAGCTGGGTCTGCTCGACAACCTGACGGGCGTAAGAGAGAAACTCCATCCCATCACGGGTCAAGGTGATGCCCTTGGGATTGCGGATAAAGATTTCAATGCCCATTTCATTTTCCAAATCTCTCACAGCATTGGAAAGACTAGGTTGAGTGATAAAGAGTTGCTTGGCTGCTTCATTCATGGAGCCAGTTTCGACGATTTTAATAATATAGTGTAATTGTTGAATTCTCATGTTTTTATTGTACCACACTTGCGTCAGAATCGCCAAAGAAGATAGGAAAATCAGGGCCATTGTGTGAGTCTCTTCTTGAAAAAAACACAAAATTTTGCTAGAATGAGTCTTATGAAAACATTCTATGATGTGCAGCAATTCCTCAAACGATTTGGTATTATTGTTTACATGGGAAAACGCTTATATGATATTGAACTGATGAAGTTGGAACTCTCTCGGATTTACGATGCAGGGTTGATGGACAAATTAGACTATCTAGAAGCAGAAGCGGTTCTTCGCAGAGAGCACAAGGTAGAATTGGATTATATTGAGAAAAATGGAGAAATGAACTAATGGTTACTTGGATTTTGTGGGCACTTATACTAGCAATGTTGGCGTGGATGGGCTTTAACTATCTTCGTATTCGCCGTGCGGCTAAAATTGTGGATAATGAGGAATTTGAAGCCTTGATTCGTACAGGTCAATTGATTGATTTGCGTGATCCAGCAGAATTCCACAGAAAACATATCCTTGGTGCCCGCAATATTCCTTCAAGTCAGTTGAAGACTAGTCTTGCAGCTCTTCGTAAGGATAAACCTGTCCTTCTTTATGAAAACCAACGTGCGCAACGTGTCACAAATGCGGCCCTTTACTTGAAAAAACAAGGTTTTTCTGAGATTTATATCCTTTCTTATGGTTTGGATTCTTGGAAAGGGAAAGTGAAGACTAATTAACATAAGCTAAATTCTCAAACTAAGTTTCGCTTTGGGTAGACAAGTGGAACTTAGTTTGAGAGATTGCTATAATTAATATTATGAAAAAACTTATAGTATTATATAGACAAAACCTATTTCTTTTGATATAATTTAGTGGTAATAATTTTAGGAGTTTTATAATATGAAAGAAAAGAAGAAATCTTCCCTTGTTTTAGGTATCCTATCTATCGTTCTTGGTTTCCTACTACCAGTGGTAGGGCTTGTTTTGGGAATTATTGGATTAGTGTTAGCTAATTCACATCAAAAAGAGTCTGAGCTGGACTATAAAACAGAAAAAATACTTGGTATCGTAGGTATTGTAATTTCTGTAATTATGTGGATTTTAGGATTTATAGTTCTTATGAATATATCAGCTTAACAATAAAACATTTTATTGTTAAACTCACCCCGAAAGTTAGCAGAAAAATCTAGCTTTTGGGGTGTTTTATTATGAAAATAACTTATGAGGATAAAGTTCAGAGCTATGAACATAAAAAGCAAGTTCAAAGCTTAAAGCAACTTTCAAAAAGATTTAGTGTGGATGTTTCTGGGCTAAGATACATGATGAGATTGATTGAACATTTCGGAATAGAAAGTATCAAAAAAGTTAAAAATTATCACTATTCTCCAGAACCAAAACAAGAAATGATTGATAAATTTTTCCTTGTAGGTTGATTACAAATAAGAAAACGAGCTTGGATGTTTCCGAGCTCATTTTTTAACCACTTTTTCTGAGTAAGTCACGAATGCTTGTCAACTCTTGTGAGTTTAGGGGACGGTAGTCTCCTTCTTGAAGATTCTGATCTAAGCTCCAAGGTCCAAAACAGGTACGTTTGAGGGAGGTCACCTTGACACCAACCGAGAGGAACATTTTCTTGACCTGATGAAATTTTCCTTCTGAAATGGTGATAGAGGCTTGGCTGTGGGAAGGACTTGCAGATAGAATCTCTAGTCTTGCAGCTTTACAGACAGTGCCATCTAAAAAGACAATTCCCTTTTGAAAGGCTTGGATATGGTCAGGTGTTAGAAGTCCATTAACCTCAACTTGATAAGTCTTATCAACATGATATTGGGGATGGAGGAGTTGAAAGCCTAAAGGTCCATTGTCTGTCAAAAGGAGGAGTCCTGTCGTATCTCGGTCCAGTCGGCCGACGGCATAGAGCTTGTCAGACTGGATGTCAAGTGACAGCAGGTCCATGACGGTTGGAAGTTTCTTGTCTTTGTTGGCTGTAACGACACCAGCAGGCTTATGAAGCATAAGATAGGTGTGCTCATAGCCTTGAATGATTTGGTCCTGAAAAAGGAGTTCTTGAAGTCCTGTATCGATATTTTGAGCTAGGGAGCGGGCAGGGCAACCATCGACTAGAATTTCTCCTCTGAGTAAGGCTTGTTTCATGGCCTTTCGGCTGATTTTTTCTTGGGCTAATAAATTATCTAAACGCATACTGTGCCTATCTTATCATAAGTTGTTTGCTTTGAAAAGGCTTGACGTGAAAAGAAAAGCAGAGTGAAAACATTTACACTTGCTTGAGTTATGTTATTTACTTGAAATTATGGTATAATCGTTCAGTTAGAAAATAAATTTTGAATATTATAGAGGAAATCATGACAAAATTAAGAGAAGATATCCGTAACATTGCGATTATCGCCCACGTTGACCACGGTAAAACAACCCTTGTTGACGAATTATTGAAACAATCAGAAACGCTTGATGCACGTACTGAATTGGCTGAGCGTGCTATGGACTCAAACGATATCGAAAAAGAGCGTGGAATTACCATTCTTGCTAAAAATACAGCCGTTGCCTATAACGGAACTCGTATCAATATCATGGACACACCAGGACACGCGGACTTTGGTGGAGAAGTTGAACGTATCATGAAAATGGTTGACGGTGTTGTCTTGGTCGTAGATGCCTACGAAGGAACCATGCCACAAACTCGTTTCGTATTGAAAAAAGCATTGGAACAAGACCTTGTCCCAATCGTGGTTGTTAACAAAATCGATAAACCATCAGCTCGTCCAGCAGAAGTAGTGGACGAAGTCTTGGAACTTTTCATTGAGCTTGGTGCAGATGATGACCAGCTTGACTTCCCAGTGGTGTATGCTTCAGCTATCAACGGAACTTCTTCATTGTCAGACGATCCAGCTGACCAAGAAGCTACTATGGCACCAATCTTTGACACGATTATCGACCACATCCCAGCTCCAGTAGATAACTCAGATGAGCCTTTGCAGTTCCAAGTGTCACTTTTGGACTACAATGACTTCGTTGGACGTATCGGTATCGGTCGTGTCTTCCGTGGTACTGTTAAGGTTGGGGACCAAGTTACCCTTTCTAAACTTGATGGTACAACTAAAAACTTCCGTGTTACAAAACTCTTTGGTTTCTTTGGTTTGGAACGTCGTGAAATCCAAGAAGCTAAAGCGGGTGACTTGATTGCCGTTTCAGGTATGGAAGATATCTTTGTCGGTGAAACCATTACTCCGACAGATGCAGTAGAAGCTCTTCCAATCCTACACATCGATGAGCCAACTCTTCAAATGACATTCTTGGTCAACAACTCACCATTTGCTGGTAAAGAAGGTAAATGGGTAACTTCTCGTAAGGTGGAAGAACGCTTGCAGGCAGAATTGCAAACAGACGTTTCCCTTCGTGTTGACCCAACTGATTCACCAGATAAATGGACTGTTTCAGGACGTGGAGAATTGCACTTGTCAATCCTTATCGAAACAATGCGTCGTGAGGGATATGAACTTCAAGTATCTCGTCCAGAAGTTATCGTAAAAGAAATCGATGGAGTTAAATGTGAGCCATTTGAACGTGTTCAAATCGACACTCCAGAAGAATACCAAGGGTCTGTTATCCAAAGTCTTTCTGAACGTAAGGGTGAAATGTTGGATATGATTTCAACTGGTAATGGTCAAACTCGTTTGGTCTTCCTTGTTCCAGCGCGTGGTTTGATTGGATACTCAACTGAGTTCTTGTCAATGACTCGTGGTTACGGTATCATGAACCATACCTTCGACCAATACTTGCCTTTGATTCCAGGTGAAATTGGTGGTCGTCACCGTGGTGCCCTTGTTTCTATCGATGCTGGTAAGGCTACAACTTACTCAATCATGTCTATCGAAGAACGTGGTACAATCTTTGTCAACCCAGGTACTGAGGTTTATGAAGGAATGATCATTGGTGAAAACTCTCGTGAAAACGACTTGACCGTTAACATCACTAAGGCAAAACAAATGACTAACGTTCGTTCAGCTACTAAGGACCAAACAGCTGTTATCAAGACACCTCGTATCTTGACCCTTGAAGAGTCTCTTGAGTTCTTGAATGATGATGAGTACATGGAAGTAACTCCTGAGTCTATCCGTTTGCGTAAACAAATCCTTAACAAGGCAGAGCGTGAGAAAGCTAACAAGAAGAAAAAATCAGCTGAATAAGAGCTAGAAAGAGATAAAGATGGTTTATTTAATCATAGGACTCCTCTTATTACTACTCTATGTATTTGCGACACCAGAAAGCATTAAAGGGACAGTTAACATCGTCCTTGTCGTCTTTGCTTTCGTAGCACTTTTGATTTTGCTCATGTTGTCAGTTCTGCAAATCTTTCAGCTACCGACAGAATTCTTTATCACAATCGCCATGCTTTTCCTAGCATACTTTAGCTTGCGAGATATTACCCTCATGTCGGTCAGTAAAAGTAAAAGAAGATAAAAAGAGAGTTTTGGCTCTCTTTTTGCTTGTTAGAATGCCCAATCTGAGCATTTTCATTTAGAATTATTTCCATAAAAATGGTAAAATAGTAAGAGTAGAAATGGAGTTCGAGACATGAAAGTAATAGATCAATTTAAAAATAAGAAAGTCCTTGTTTTAGGTTTGGCCAAGTCTGGTGAATCCGCAGCTCGTTTGTTGGACAAACTAGGTGCTATTGTGACAGTAAATGACGGGAAACCTTTTGAGGATAATCCAGCTGCCCAAAGTTTGCTGGAAGAAGGGATCAAGGTTATCACAGGCGGTCATCCTTTGGAACTCTTGGATGAAGAGTTCGCCCTTATGGTGAAAAATCCAGGTATCCCATACAGTAATCCTATGATTGAAAAGGCTTTGGCGAAGGGAATTCCAGTCTTGACCGAGGTGGAATTGGCTTACTTGATTTCAGAAGCACCGATTGTTGGTATTACTGGTTCAAATGGAAAAACAACCACAACGACCATGATTGGGGAAGTTTTGACTGCTGCTGGACAACATGGTCTTTTATCAGGAAATATCGGCTATCCAGCTAGTCAAGTGGCCCAAACTGCGTCAGACAAGGACACGCTTGTTATGGAACTTTCTTCTTTCCAACTCATGGGCGTTCAAGAATTCCATCCAGAGATTGCGGTTATTACCAACCTCATGCCAACTCATATTGACTACCATGGGTCATTTGAGGAATATGTAGCAGCCAAATGGAATATCCAGAACAAGATGACAGCGGCTGATTTCCTTGTCTTGAACTTTAACCAAGACTTGGCAAAAGAATTGGCTACTAAAACACAAGCTACAGTTGTACCATTCTCAACACAGGAAAAGGTTGATGGAGCTTATTTGGAAGATGGTCAGCTCTACTTCCGTGGGGAAGTGGTCATGGCAGCGAATGAAATCGGAGTTCCAGGTAGCCACAATGTGGAAAATGCCCTTGCGACGATTGCTGTAGCCAAGCTTCGTGGTGTGGACAACCAAACCATCAAAGAAACTCTTTCAGCCTTTGGTGGTGTCAAACACCGTCTCCAATTTGTGGATGAAATCAAGGGTGTCAAATTCTATAATGATAGCAAGTCAACCAATATCTTGGCTACTCAAAAAGCCTTGTCAGGATTTGACAACAGCAAGGTCGTCTTGATTGCAGGTGGTTTGGACCGTGGTAATGAGTTTGACGAATTGGTTCCAGACATTACTGGACTCAAGAAGATGGTCATCCTGGGTCAGTCTGCCGAACGTGTTAAACGGGCAGCAGACAAGGCAGGTGTGGCATATGTGGATGCGACTGATATTGCAGATGCGACCCGCAAGGCTTACGAGCTTGCGACTCAAGGAGACGTGGTTCTTCTCAGTCCAGCAAATGCCAGCTGGGATATGTATGCTAACTTTGAAGTACGTGGCGACCTCTTTATCGACACAGTAGCGGAGTTAAAGGAATAATATGAAAAAAATTGTCTTTACAGGTGGGGGGACGGTTGGACACGTGACCCTCAACCTTTTGTTAATACCCAAGTTCATCGAAGATGGCTGGGAAGTCCACTATATCGGGGACAAGCGTGGCATCGAACACCAAGAAATCCTCAAGTCGGGTCTAGATGTCACCTTCCATTCCATTGCGACTGGCAAATTGCGTCGCTATTTCTCTTGGCAAAATATGCTGGACGTCTTCAAAGTTGGCTGGGGAATTGTCCAATCGCTCTTTATCATGTTGCGACTTCGTCCACAGGCTCTTTTTTCAAAGGGAGGCTTTGTCTCAGTACCGCCTGTTATCGCTGCGCGTGTGTCAGGAGTGCCAGTCTTTATTCACGAATCTGACCTATCTATGGGCTTGGCCAATAAAATCGCCTATAAATTTGCGACTAAGATGTATTCAACCTTTGAACAAGCTTCAAGTTTGTCTAAGGTCGAGCATGTGGGAGCAGTGACCAAGGTTTCAGACCAAAAAAATCCAGAACCCGATGAATTGGTGGATATTCAAACCCACTTTAATCCCCAATTACCAACTGTATTGTTTATCGGTGGTTCTGCTGGTGCTCGTGTCTTTAACCAATTGGTGACAGACTATAAGAAAGAACTGACAGAACGCTACAATATTATCAATCTAACTGGAGATTCTAGCCTGAACGAGTTGAGTCAAAATCTTTTTCGTGTTGATTATGTGACCAATCTCTATCAACCCTTGATGGAATTGGCTGACATTGTTGTGACACGAGGTGGTGCCAATACGATTTTTGAGCTCTTAGCCATGGCAAAATTACATGTCATTGTGCCGCTTGGTCGTGAAGCTAGTCGTGGTGACCAGATTGAAAATGCAGCTTACTTTGCAAAAAAAGGCTATGCAGAAGAGCTTCAAGAAAGCGATTTGACCTTGGATAGTTTGGAAGAGAAGCTTTCTCACTTACTAAGCAACAAGGAAGATTACCAAGCTAAGATGAAGGCTTCTAAGGAATTGAAATCTCTAGCAGATTTTTATCAATTGTTGAAAAAAGATTTATCATAAGGAAAGTAAATGTCAAAAGATAAGAAAAATGAGGGCAAAGAAATCCTCGAAGAATTTAAAGAGTTATCAGAATGGCAGAAACGAAACCAGGAATATCTAAAAAAGAAGGCTGAGGAAGAGGCGGCCCTAGCTGAGGAGAAGGAAAAGGAAAGACAGGCTCGAATGGCTTCAAAATCTGAAAAGTCAGATGAAACCGAGGACCAAGAGAGTGAATCTGAACCAAAAGACCCAAAATCAGCTAAGGAAGATGCTAAAGAAAAAGTAGAAGAGTCAGAAGACGTCAAAAAAGAAGTAGTCAAAGAAGAATCAAAGTCTAAAAAGACAGAGAAAGAGGATAAACGGGATAAAAAGGCAGAGAAAAAGCCTGTAAAGGAAAAACCAGTCAAACCGAAAATTCCAGGAGTTCATATCTGGCGGGCTATCTCGATTTTGTTTCTCAGTCTGATTTTATTGGTTGTCTCTGCTTATTTGCTTAGTCCTTATGCGACCATGAAAGATATTCGTGTTGAGGGAACAGTGCAAACTACAGCTGATGATATTCGACAGGCTTCAGGCATTCAGGATTCGGATTATACGATTAACCTTCTGCTAGATAAGGCAAAATATGAAGAGCAGATCAAGTCTAATTATTGGGTTGAATCAGCTCAGCTTGTCTATCAATTTCCAACCAAGTTTACTATCAAGGTCAAGGAATACGATATTGTGGCCTACTATGTTTCTGGAGAAAGCCATTATCCAATCCTTTCAAGCGGTCAGCTAGAGACCAGTTCTGTGAGCTTGGTGAGTCTGCCAGAAACTTATATATCAGTTCTCTTTAATGACAGCGAACAAATCAAGACCTTTACCTCAGAACTTGCTCAAATTAGTCCAGAACTCAAGGCGGCTATCCAAAAGGTGGAACTAGCCCCAAGCAAGGTCACATCAGATTTAATTCGATTGACTATGAATGATTCGGACGAGGTCTTGGTTCCTCTATCTGAAATGAGTAAGAAACTGCCTTACTACAGTAAGATTAAGCCACAATTGTCAGAACCGAGTGTGATTGACATGGAAGCTGGAATTTACAGTTACACTGTGGCGGATAAATTAATTATGGAGGCTGAGGAAAAAGCCAAACAAGAGGCTAAGGAAGCTGAGAAGAAACAAAAAGAGGAAGAGAAGAAAAGACTGGAAGAACAGCAGAATAAACTAGAAGAGGAAAGGAAAAAGCTGGAGGAAGAGGGCAATCAAAACCAAACGACCCGACGTTCATCGCGTCGCTAGGTTTACCTTTTCTTCTATAGCTCTTTAGTTGCCATGTTTTTACTTGACAAGTGTTAGTAGAAATAATAGAATAGTAAAAAACCTTTAAAGCAGTCCAGAGAGGCAGCTAAGGTTAGACGGTGAAAGGGTGGAGACTACCCATTTTTCGTGGAACCTTGCTGTTGGCAGGTTCCTTTTTTCGTGGCTTCTGTTGCCCAGACTCTCTCACTAGCAAAGGTAAAAGGAGAAACCTATGCGAGAACATCGTCCAGTCATTGCTCTTGATTTTCCTAGTTTTGAGGCGGTCAAGGAATTCTTAGCTCTTTTTCCAGCAGAAGAAAGCCTTTATCTTAAGGTAGGGATGGAGCTTTATTACGCAATGGGGCCTGAGATTGTGTCTTACTTGAAAGGCCTGGGGCACAGTGTCTTTTTGGATCTCAAGCTGCATGACATTCCCAATACAGTCAAATCAGCTATGAAGGTCCTGTCTCAGCTTGGTGTGGATATGACAAATGTTCATGCGGCTGGCGGCGTAGAGATGATGAAGGCTGCGCGTGAAGGTCTTGGAAGTCAAGCCAAATTGATCGCTGTCACTCAGCTCACATCAACCTCAGAAGCTCAGATGAAGGATTTTCAAAATATCCAAACCAGCCTGCAAGAGTCTGTGATTCATTATGCCAAGAAGACGGCTGAAGCGGGATTAGATGGTGTTGTTTGCTCGGCTCAGGAAGTGCAACTCATCAAGCAGGCCACCAATCCAGATTTTATCTGTCTGACACCGGGCATTCGTCCTGCAGGTGCTGCAGTAGGAGATCAAAAACGCGTCATGACGCCAGCAGATGCCTATCAAATCGGCAGTGACTATATCGTAGTGGGACGTCCCATTACCCAAGCTGAGAATCCTGTTGCAGCCTATCATGCTATCAAAGATGAATGGACACAGGACTGGAATTAAAGAACTAGATTAGAAAAATAAAAGGAGAATACCATGACACTTGCTAAAGATATCGCTAGCCACCTCTTGAAAATCCAAGCCGTTTACCTCAAACCAGAGGAGCCTTTCACTTGGGCATCTGGTATCAAGTCGCCGATTTATACGGATAACCGTGTGACCCTTGCCTATCCAGAAACTCGTACTCTCATTGAAAATGGTTTTGTAGATGCTATCAAAGAAGCCTTTCCTGAGGTTGAAGTGATTGCAGGAACTGCGACAGCTGGGATTCCACACGGAGCTATCATTGCTGATAAGATGAACTTGCCATTTGCCTATATCCGTAGCAAACCAAAAGACCACGGTGCTGGTAATCAAATCGAAGGTCGCGTAGCTCAAGGTCAAAAAATGGTAGTGGTTGAAGACCTCATTTCAACGGGCGGTTCTGTTCTCGAGGCCGTAGCAGCAGCTAAACGAGAAGGAGCAGATGTGCTTGGAGTTGTAGCGATTTTTAGCTATCAACTGCCAAAAGCAGATAAGAATTTCGCAGACGCAGGTGTCAAACTTGTGACGCTTTCTAACTACAGTGAACTCATCCACCTAGCCCAAGAAGAAGGCTATATCACACCAGAGGGCTTGGACCTCCTAAAACGCTTTAAAGAAGACCAAGAAAATTGGCAAAATTCTTAAAACATAGAAAATCAGGTAGTCGCTAGGATTACCTGATTTTGTTTTTAATACTAAAGTTGAGCGATAACTTCCTCAGTTGTCAAAACTTGGTTGGCAATGTAGCCGTAGTTTGTTAGTGCAGCTTGGTAGGCTTCTTCACCTGGAGCACCGACAGCATCGTTAACAACAATGACATTGTAGCCTAATTCTATGAGTTCACGCATGTGTGAATCCACGCAGAGATTAGCATTCATACCAGCCAAGATGACGGTGTCGATACCATTTTTGCGGAGTTGAAGGTTAAGGTCGTTGCTTTCTGGGCCAAAGATTTTATGTCCGTTGACAACAATAGTATCTTCATCCAAAAATGGTTTAATCTCTTCAATCATATCTGCTCCAGAGCCTTCTGGAATTGCTGAATACTGGCTATCACGCCAAAACATTTCGTTTTCAATCATCATCGTTTCACCAGCAGCTTTAAATTGCCACTTGTGATCGTGTGGATAGAAGTAGTGCGGTGAGATAAAACGCTTGTAGCCACGCTCTTTAGCAAGAGCGAAAAGCTTTGTCAGATTTTCAATAGTATTAACTTTTTCAAGAACATCTTTAGTTGCTCCGAATCCTTTACCAGTAGATTTTAAGAATTCAACTTGCGGGTCTGTGATAACAAATGCGACATTTTTCTGATTGAACATGAGGTTCCTCCTAATATGATTTGATTAACAGCCAATAGGAATTTAGACTGTTAGTTTGATGATTTTCCAAATGGTAGTTTTAGTTATATACTGACCATTCGGTACAATTATAATAACATCTAAAATTGAATTTGTAAATTAATTTGCTCAGAACAAAAAATTTTAATGATAAAACAGTGGTAAAAGGAGGTGGTTTCAATTGTTTGGTCTCAGACTCTGAATCTGCTATAATAGGAAAAAAGAGAGGTGAGTAGATGAGCGTTAAAGAGCGTATTTTACAAAGTGCTGAGGAATTGATTTATCAGAAGGGTTATGTGGCCACCTCCATCAGTGACATCATGGAGGTGGCTGATGTTGGCAAGGGGCAGCTTTATTATTATTTCAAATCTAAGAAGGAAATTGGTTTGACGGTCATTCAAGATATTTTAGCAAAGTGGCGAAAAGAGCTTTTTGAAGATATTTTTGAAGCAGACAAGTCTTACAGTGACAAGTTTTCGGATATGATTGACTGGGTTTGTCAATTTCATGAAAGTCAGACAGTCTTTTATGGTTGCCCAATTGGTAATCTGATTGTGGAATTGTCCACAGAAGATGAGAACTTCCGCTGTCCTCTCAATGATTTTATGACCCAGTGGACAGAGAAGTTAGCCAGCCTCTTGCAAGACCTGCATGCTGACTGGTCAGAAGAACGGTCGCAGTTGCAGGCCCGTCAAGTCATCTCCAGTATTCAAGGCAGCATTGTCATTCTCAAAGTCAGCCAAGACATCGAAGTTTTGGAAAATAATATGACGGATTTGAAAAAGAATTATTGTTAATTTATGGATTGTGGTTAAGAGGTAAGAATGACAACAGATATTAAAACTGAAATTGGTCATAGAGTAAGACAGGAACGTGAACGTCACAAATTGACGAGAGAAGAGGTTTGTGGACAGAAGCTGACTTAATAATCAAACAGCTGATGCGTACTGAGCTTGGGCAATCCTTGCCAACAATTACTAAGTTACAATATTTATCTAAGCGATTAGAAGTTCCGATAGATACTTTTCTTGAAAATAAAGAACTAGCTCTTCCTGAGGAAGAGTTGCTGAGTCTAGACTTGATTGAAAGAATATTAGACTTGATAAGAACAGGGACAGGTAGTTTCGCTGAAGATATTTTTGATGATTATTTTAAGCAAGTAACACTAAAGCAAGTTTACACATTCAATGATTTACTATTAATTGATTATTTTGCTATGCAATGTCAAGACTTGATTTATAGAAGAGAGCATTAGATGATTTTCGGATTAAGTTGTTGAAACAGCAATTAGTTAGTGATGAAATGTATAATGTAGAGCTACTATCAGTTCTTTGTGCCATAGCGGTTGTTTATGTTGTTCATAATGACTATAAACATATGATATCTCTAGTAAAAAAGATGAATGAAATTTTATCAGTAACAACGTTGCAAGTCTATAAACCTGGAATTTCAGTATTTGAAGCTAAGTGCTATCTTTATTTTGAAAATGATAAAAATAAAGCAAAGGAACTTTATCACTCAGCAACTATACTAGCTGAACAATTTGATGATAAAGTATTAGAAAATGAAAAGATTATTTGAATTTCCATAACTTAAGAAAGTTCATCATTTTTAATTATCGCTGTAAAATGATTGAAAGTATGAAATTTCCAAACAAAATATTTGAAAAGTTTTGAAAAAAGAGTTAAGATATTTTTGTAATATACAAAGTAAACGCTTACTTATTAAGGAGGACATTTTATGTCATACAAAACAAGCAATGCAGAAGGTCATGTAGATTTCATCAATACCTATGATTTGGAGCCAATGGCGCAACAGGTTATTCCTAAAGCAGCATTTGGTTATATCGCCAGTGGAGCAGAAGATACATTCACTTTACGCGAGAACATCCGTGCCTTTAACCACAAGCTCATTGTTCCTCATACACTTTGCAATGTTGAAAATCCAAGTACAGAGATTGAATTTGCGGGTGAAAAACTATCTTCACCAATCATTATGGCGCCTGTTGCGGCTCATAAATTGGCAAATGAACAAGGTGAAGTGGCTACTGCGCGTGGTGTGCATGAGTTTGGTTCTCTTTATACAACCAGCTCTTACTCTACTGTTGACCTTCCTGAAATTACGGAAGCTCTTCAAGGGACACCTCATTGGTTCCAATTTTACTTTAGTAAGGATGACGGCATTAACCGCCACATCATGGACCGTGTAAAGGCTGAAGGCTACAAAGCGATTGTCTTGACAGCAGATGCTACTGTAGGGGGGAATCGTGAGGTTGATAAGCGTAATGGTTTTGTCTTCCCAGTTGGCATGCCGATTGTTGAAGAATACCTGCCAGAAGGTGCTGGTAAATCAATGGACTTTGTTTACAAATCAGCTAAACAACGCTTGTCTCCACGTGATGTAGAATTTATCGCTGAATACTCAGGACTTCCTGTATATGTCAAGGGCCCACAATGCCGTGAGGATGTTGAACGTTCGCTTGCTGCAGGAGCTTCTGGTATCTGGGTAACCAACCACGGTGGTCGCCAAATCGATGGTGGACCAGCTGCCTTCGACTCACTTCAAGAAGTAGCAGAAGCAGTTGACAAACGTGTGCCAATCGTCTTTGACTCAGGTATTCGTCGTGGTCAACACGTCTTTAAAGCCTTGGCTTCAGGAGCAGACTTGGTAGCTATTGGTCGCCCTGTCATCTATGGTTTGGCTCTCGGTGGTAGTGTTGGTGTACGTCAAGTCTTTGAACACTTGAATTCAGAATTGAAGACAGTTATGCAATTATCTGGAACTCAGACTATTGAAGATGTTAAACACTTTAAACTCCGTCATAACCCATACAACCCAACCTTCCCAGTTGACCCACGCGACTTAAAATTGTATTGATAAAAATATTGCCTCCACTGAATGTGGAGGTTTTTCTTAGTGTATAGGAAGAATAAATCACCATTGAAAACTATATAAATATATTTTTCAGTCAAATATCTTGCTAGGGCTTTCATTTTTTGCTATACTGGTCCAGTAATTAAATAATAAAGACATTTGGGGTGCTTTAAGCTGAGATGATACCCATTGAACCTGATACAGTTAAGACTGGCGAAGGGAAATGTGAAACGTTTTTTCGTATGGCGAAATGAACGATCTAATCTTGTAAGCTAAACTCTAATTCTTGATTGTAATTGGAGTTTTTTTGTTTATATAAGCTGGATGAAGGTGATACAAAGCATTTAGGTAGCTCTTCTTGAACGCCCTTGATTTTCTTTAAAAAGGTCAAGTAAAACTAGGATTTTCTTGATGTTTTGTCGATTACGAACGAGTAAAGAGAGGAAAAGTAAATATGGAAACACAAGACTATGCATTTGAGCCAGGTTTGATTGTTGGAGAATTATTAAAAAGCAGTCAGAAGGATTGGCAGGATGCAATCAATCATCGTTTTGTTCAGGAACTTTTTGTGGGGACAATTGAGAATAAGGTCTTAAAAGAATACCTGATTCAAGATTATCACTTCTTTGATGCCTTCTTATCCATGCTGGGTGCTTGCGTAGCCCACGCAGACCAGCTTGAATCCAAGCTTCGTTTTGCCAAGCAACTAGGCTTTCTTGAAGCAGATGAAGACGGTTATTTCCAAAAGGCTTTTAAAGAGTTAAAAGTATCTGAGAATGATTATCAGGAAGTGACTTTGCATCCTGTAACAAAAGCCTTTCAGGAGCTTATGTATTCTGCTGTGTCATCATCAGACTATGCCCATCTTTTGGTCATGCTGGTCATTGCAGAAGGGCTCTATCTAGACTGGGGTTCTAAAGATTTGGCTCTACCTGAAGCCTATATTCATTCGGAATGGATCAATCTCCACAGAGGTCCTTTCTTTGCAGAGTGGGTTCAATTTCTGGTTGACGAACTCAATCGTGTCGGGAAAGGTAGAGAGGATTTGACAGAACTTCAGGAACGTTGGAATCAAGCGGTTGCTTTAGAATTAGCCTTTTTTGATATTGGCTATGACGCCTAGAGAAGGTTTAGGATATTTACAAATTTGATGAGGTAAATCATTCAATGTAAATGGTAAATGAAAAAAATTTCTTAACGAAAGATAGAAATCAATCGAAATCAGTAAATCGTATAAAGTGAAAAGGAAGGATTTCAATATGACAAGTTTAAAATTATTAAAAGAAAAATCACCTTTGGTCATTTGCATAACCAATGATGTAGTAAAAAATTTCACAGCAAATGGATTAGTAGCACTGGGTGCATCACCAGCCATGAGTGAGTTTCCAGCAGATTTAGAGGATTTGTTAAAGTATGCTGGAGGTTTATTAATAAACATAGGAACATTGACAGATGAAAATTGGAAATTATACCAAGCTGCTCTGAAAATTGCAGAGAAATATAATGTCCCAGCAGTTTTAGATCCTGTAGCTTGTGGAGCAGGATCTTATAGAAAAAAAGTATCCGAAGATTTAATAAATAATTACAAACTCGCAGCGATTAGAGGAAATGCTGGAGAGATCGCTTCTTTAGTGGGAATAAATGTGGCATCTAAAGGAGTAGATAGTGCAGGCGTAGATAATATTGACGAAATTGCTTTAGCAGCAAATGAGAAGTTCAATATTCCTATAATAGTAACAGGTGAAGTGGATGCCATCGCGGTAAATGGAGAAGTGGTAACGATTCATAATGGTAGTGCCATGATGCCAAAAGTCATTGGAACTGGATGTTTATTAGGTGCTGTAGTAGCAAGCTTTATCGGACTAGAAAAAGGTCAAGAATTGAAATCATTAGAAACAGCAATGTTGGTTTACAATATCGCTGGAGAAATGGCAGAAAAACGTCCAAATGGACATCTTCCTGGAACATTTAAAGTTGAATTTATAAATGCCTTATATGAGATTACAGATGAAGATGTAAAGGAATTCAAAAGAGTGAAGTAAGATGTTTCAAAAAGAATTACTAAAACTATATTTTATTTGTGGAACGACTACTTGCCAAGGAAAAGATCTATATACGGTCGTTGAGGAAGCCTTAAAAGGTGGTATAACCTTATTTCAATTCCGTGAAAAAGGGGAGGGAGCCTTAGAAGGTAAAGAAAAAGTCGAATTAGCAATTAAACTACAGGATCTTTGTAAAAAATACAATGTTCCGTTTATTGTTAATGATGATATTGATTTGGCAATGGAAATTGACGCTGATGGCGTACATGTAGGACAGGATGACCTTGGAGTTGATGAAATTAGAAAATTGATGCCAGATAAAATAATTGGTCTTTCTATAAAAAACGAGGAAGAATTTCAACAATCAAAAGTTGAATATGTAGATTATGTTGGTGTTGGTCCTGTATTTGATACCCAGTCAAAGGACGATGCTGGTGGTGCTATAGGTTATGAAGGTCTTAAATTGATGAGAAAACTATTGCCACAAATGCCCTTAGTTGCAATTGGTGGGATACAGACGCAACATATTAAAGACATTATGAAGACCAATGTTGATGGTGTTTCAATCATTTCAGCAATATCGTATGCAAAAAATATAGAAAAAACTGTTCGAGAAATGAGTGAACAATAGCTATCAATTTTTCCTTGGATTTTGAGGGAGTAGGATTTTCTTTTTTCTAAAAAGCTATGTCCAGATTCAGCTCAAATGGCTAATCTATCAAACAAGACATTTGGTTTTTGCAAAAGAAAGATCTGCTGTCTTTTTGAGTACAAGGCTGTATTTCCAGTTCAATTTCTTGAACTAGAATAAATCGTCTGTTAAAATAATTATATAATTAAATAATAAAGACATTTGGGGTGCTTTAGGCTGAGATGATACCCATTGAACCTGATACAGTTAAGACTGGCGAAGGGAAATGTGAAATGGTTTTGTATTTATAGAAACTAACCATCTAATCTTGTAAGCTGAACTCTAATTCCTATCTGTAATTAGAGTTTTTTCTTTTACGAAACTGGATGAAGATGATACAAAGCATTTAGGTAGCTCACCTTGAATACCCCACTTTTCTTTAAAAAAGGAGTTTTTTATGTTGAAAAAATGGCAGTTAAAAGATGTTATTTTACTTGCTTTCTTGTCTATCTTTTTTGGTGGCGTTTTTGTAGGATCCGGCTATCTGTTTGATGTCCTCACTCTGATTTTAGCCCCTCTTGGCTTGCAGGCCTTTGCCAATGAAATCCTCTTTGGTCTCTGGTGTATGGCTGCGCCCATTGCGGCCATCTTTGTTCCAAGAGTGGGAAGCGCAACGATTGGAGAAGTGCTAGCTGCGCTTGCTGAAGTCCTTTATGGTAGCCAATTCGGTCTAGGTGCCCTTTTGTCTGGCTTGGTTCAAGGTTTGGGAAGTGAACTTGGTTTTATCGTAACCAAGAATCGCTATGAAAGTTGGCTCTCTCTAACTGCTAATAGTATTGGGATTACGCTTGTTAGCTTTGTCTATGAATACATTAAGTTAGGTTACTATGCCTTCTCCCTTCCTTTTATTCTTTCCTTACTAGTGGTACGTTTTATTTCCGTCTTTTTCTTCTGTACTATCTTGGTTCGTGCAATTGTCAAACTTTATCATCAGTTTGCAGCTGGAGGCAAGGCATAGATGGGGCTGGAACTACGAGCGATTCAGTCCCCAATCTTCTCTGAGCCGATTGATTTTACTTTTCATGCGCAAGCCTTTACCTTGTTAGTTGGAAGCAGCGGTTCAGGAAAATCTAGTCTCTTTCAAATGATTGCCCAAGTCAGTTCTCTTCCCTATAGCGGTCAAGTCCTGATAAATGGGAGCGAGGTCAGTCAGCTTTCTATCATCGAACGTTTCCAGACGGTTGGTATCCTCTTTCAAAATCCCAATCATCAATTTACCATGGAGAACTTGTTTGAGGAGCTAATTTTTACCTTGGAAAATATTGGGCATCCCGTTCAGGAAATTGATTCTAAAATAGCAGATGTTGTCCAGCAATGTCGCTGCAAGGCGATTTTGCACCGTCCAATTCATCACTTATCAGGTGGGGAAAAGCAAAAGGCTGCTTTGGCTGTTCTCTTTGCTATGAATCCTAGGGTCTATCTCTTGGATGAGCCTTTTGCTTCCATTGACCGCAAGAGTAGGATAGAGATATTGGAGATTCTAAAAGAGTTGGTCTCTGATGGGAAGACAGTTATTTTGTGCGACCATGATTTATCTGATTATGAAGCCTATATCGACCATATGGTGGAGCTAAGAGACGGACAACTAAGGAAAATAAATCAAATCCCTACCTCTGAGCTGACACAGGTTTCTTCAAAGGAAGTTGCTTCTAGTCCAGAACTATTCCATATGGATCGTGTGACTTGTGAGCTGGATAAGCGCCCCCTCTTTTCGATTGTGAATTTTACATTTTACCAAGGGATTTCCTGTATCTTGGGTGATAATGGTGTCGGGAAATCAACCCTCTTTCGGTCTATTCTTCAATTTCAAAAGTATAAGGGGCGCATTACCTGGAAGGGTTCGGTTCTCAAAAAGAAAAAGAGTTTGTATCGTGACCTGACGGGTGTTGTTCAGGAAGCTGAGAAGCAGTTTATCCGAGTCAGTCTGCGAGAAGAGCTTCAATTAGATGGACCTGATTCTGAAAGAAATCAGCGAATTTTCCAAGCTTTACGGTATTTTGATTTGGAGCAGGCACTCGATAAGAGCCCCTATCAATTAAGTGGTGGTCAGCAAAAGATTCTTCAGCTCTTGACCATCTTGACAAGTAAAGCTTCCGTGATTTTGCTAGATGAACCTTTTGCAGGTTTGGATGATAGAGCCTGCCATTATTTTTGCCACTGGATTGTGGAGGACAGAAATCACGGAAGAAGTTTTCTGATCATTAGCCATCGTTTAGATCCCTTGATCTCTGTGGTTGATTATTGGATTGAGATGACTAGTCAGGATCTCAGTCATGTGAAAGAAGTGACAATTACTAAACCACTCACATCTCAGAGTAGCAATACCCAAGGGGAGGTGAGATAGTATGGTCAAAGTAGCAACTAAGACACCAATTATCAGTCTCTTCTTGTTGATTTTATCGCTGGAAACATCTTTCATTCCTTCGATTGCTCTGAATCTTTCGGTAGTCGCATTTTGTATTCTCTTTATGCTCTATTACCGTCGATTTAAAGTATTGGCTTGGATGATTCTGCTCGCCATTTTGCCATCCTTGGCCAACTACTGGGCAGTTCAGTTACATGGAGATGCTTCGCAGGCAGTCATGCTTGGAACGAGGGCTTTTGTGACCGTTTGTATTGGTCTTGTCTTTGTTTCCTCTATTTCCCTAAAAGAGCTTCTCTTGTACTTGGCTCAAAAGGGGTTATCACGCTCTTGGTCCTATGCCTTGATTGTGGTATTCAATTCCTTCCCCCTCATTCAGCAAGAAATCAAATCTCTCAAGGAAGCTTGCCTATTACGTGGTCAAGAACTACATTTTTGGTCGCCCTTGATTTACAGTAAGGTTCTGATGACAGTCTTTAGATGGCGCCATCTTTACCTGAGAGCTCTATCGGCGCATGGATATGACGAGCATGCACAGGTGGAGAATAGCTATCGGACTTTTTATATTCCTCAAAGGACAATATTCATCTACTTGCTTTTCTTTTTATTGCTTCAAACCAGTCTATTTTTATAAAGGAGTTATTATGGAATTTACAGATATTGCGATGGAATTATCCAAGGAAGCTTGGCAGGCTTCCTTTCATCACCCCTTTGTTTTACAGTTGCAAGAGGGTAATTTAGACCCGTCCATCTTTCGCTATTACTTGATTCAGGATGCCTACTATTTGAAGGCCTTCTCAGAAGCCTATCACCTCTTGGCTGATAAGACTTTGAATGAGGAAATGAGAAGACTCTTGAAACAAAATGCTCAGAGTCTAGTGGAAGGTGAGTTATTTATCCGCCAACAATTTTTCAAGGAATTAGAAATCAGCGACCAGGAAATGGAGCAACATCCAATCGCTCCAACTTGTTATCATTATATCTCTCACATTTATCGGCAATTTGCAGAGCCAAACTTGGGTATTGCCTTTGCGAGCTTGCTGCCTTGTCCTTGGCTATATCATGATATAGGCAAATCACTTAATCTTAAACCATCACCAAATCCTCTCTACCAACAATGGATTGAAACTTATATTACGGATGAGTTGGAGCAACAGATCAGAGAGGAAGAGGCTCTGGTCAATCAACTCTATCGAGAAAGTGACGAGACAGACAAGAAAAAAATGCTAGATGCCTTCCACATCAGTGTTCATATGGAAGCTAAGTTTTGGGAAATGGCCTACCAACACCAGACATGGAAAAGCGATTTACAGTCTTTAGAAACAGGAGAAGAATAGAAATATGAGAAAGCACCAATTACAGGTTCACAAATTAACCATTTTATCCATGATGATTGCCCTTGATGTAGTTCTTACGCCTATCTTTCGGATTGAGGGAATGGCACCGATGTCCAGTGTAGTCAATATTCTAGCAGGAATCATGATGGGGCCTGTTTATGCTTTGGTGATGGCTACAGTGACAGCCTTTATCCGTATGACGACTCAAGGGATTCCGCCTTTAGCTCTCACAGGAGCGACTTTTGGAGCCCTTCTTGCAGGTCTCTTCTATAAGTATGGTCGAAAATTTCACTATTCTGCCCTAGGAGAAATCTTGGGAACAGGTATTATTGGTTCTATTGTTTCCTATCCTGTTATGGTACTCTTTACAGGATCGGCCGCTAAGCTTAGCTGGTTTATCTACACTCCTCGATTTTTCGGAGCAACCTTGATTGGTACAGCGATTTCCTTTATTGCCTTTCGATTTTTAATCAAGCAGGAATTCTTTAAAAAAGTGCAGGGATATTTCTTTGATGAAAGGATAGACTGATGCAGGAATTGACAAATCCTTTTCCTATAGGCTATAGTTCCCTCATTCACTGTATTACCAATGAGATTTCTTGTGAGATGCTAGCAAATGGGATTTTGGCTCTGGGATGTAAACCAGTTATGGCAGATGATCCCCGTGAGGTTCTTGATTTTACTAAGCAAAGCCAGGCACTCTTCATCAATTTGGGGCATTTGTCAGCTGAGAAGGAAAAAGCAATCCGTATAGCAGCTTCTTATGCAGCTCAAGTTTCTCTTCCAATGGTAGTAGATGCGGTTGGCGTAACGGCTTCAGTCATTCGTAAGAGCTTAGTTAAAGACCTTTTAGACTATAGGCCTACGGTCCTTAAAGGAAATATGTCGGAAATCCGAAGTCTTGTTGGCTTAAAACACCACGGTGTTGGGGTTGATGCTAGTTCTAAAGATCAAGAAACTGAGGATTTGCTTCAAGTCTTGAAAGATTGGTGCCAGCTTTATCCTGGTATGTCATTCTTAGTCACTGGTCCCAAGGACCTTATCGTTTCAGAAAATCAAGTTGCTGTATTGGGAAATGGCTGTGCAGAATTAGACTGGATAACAGGGACGGGAGACTTGGTTGGAGCCTTCACAACCATTTTTCTCAGCCAAGGAAAAACGGCCTTTGAAGCTTCTTGCCTAGCAGTTTCTTATCTCAATATCTCTGCTGAGAGAATAGTTGTTCAAGGAATGGGATTGGAAGAATTTCGTTATCAAGTTCTCAATCAGCTTTCTCTCCTAAAAAGAGACGAAAATTGGCTAGATGCCATCAAAGGAGACATTTATGAATAGAGAAGCACTTAGACTATATCTAGTAACCAATCGCTACCAAGATTCCTTGGAAAGTTTTCTTAAAAAAGTTGAGACGGCCTGCCGTTCAGGTGTTACCATCATCCAGCTACGAGAAAAAAATCTCACAACCAATCAATATTATCAACTAGCAAAACAAGTCAAGGAAATAACCGATGCCTATCAGGTACCCTTGATTATCGATGATCGTTTGGATATTTGTCTCGCAGTTGATGCTGCAGGTCTGCATATCGGAGACGATGAACTACCAGTTTCGGTTGCCCGACAAGTCTTGGGCCCTGACAAAATCCTCGGTGTCACAGCTAAAACAGTAAAAAGAGCCCTCGAGTCAGAAGAAGGAGGTGCAGATTACTTGGGGACAGGAGCCATTTTCCCGACTACGACCAAGGAAAATGCGCCTATCACCCTGATTTCAACCTTGAAAACAATTTGCCAAAGGGTCGCTATTCCAGTAGTTGCTATCGGAGGCTTGACATCAGAGAATATTGACCAACTTATCGGCACGGGTATAGCTGGTGTAGCTGTAGTGCGTGATTTGATGCAGGCAGAAGATATAGAGGCAAAAACACAAGCTTTTTTAAAAAAGTTGGATGATATTATTTTCTAATTAATACTCAATGAAAATCAAAGAGCAAACTAGGAAACTAGCTGCAGGTTGCTCAAAACACAACTTTGAGATTGCCGATAAAACTGACGTAGTTTGAAGAGATTTTCGAAGAGTATA
>NZ_KV794152.1:97750-120748 GCF_001808665.1 Streptococcus sp. HMSC070B10
ACGTAGTTTGAAGAGATTTTCGAAGAGTATAAAAACTCTCTAATTCCCTTAAAGTGGGAACTAGAGAGTTTTTTTAATCTTTAAAGCTTGTATGGTTGACTGGGCCAGAACCATGACCGAGTTGAGGGGCATCTTGGATGGCTTTCGTGATAAAGGCCTTGGCTTTATCGACTGCTTGATAGAGGGTTTTCCCCTTGGCTAGTTCAGCAGTAATCACTGCAGCAAAGGTACATCCAGTACCATGTGTATGACAGGTTTGAATTCGTGGACTTTCCCAGACAAATTGGTCCTCCTTGGTAAAAAGGAAGTCTTTGGCACCACCTTCCAGATGACCACCTTTGATGACTACAGACTGAGGACCAAATTCTCTTAAAATCAGGCGACCGGCACGTTGCATGTCTTCGGGATCATGGATCGAGAAACCAACAATCTCTTCTGCCTCAGGAAGATTGGGTGTGATGATGGTTGCAAGGGGAAGCAGATTTGTTTTTAGGTAGGTTCTGGCACTGCTATCAATCAGGGTGTCTCCGCTCGTAGCGACCATAACAGGGTCAAGAACGTAGGGACAATCCAGCTTCTTAAGATAGGGCTGGATGATTTCCATTATTTCAGTAGTTGCCAACATCCCAGTTTTTACAGCCTGAGGCTTGATATCCGAAAAGACGCTGTCCAATTGGGCTTTCAACATTTGAGGAGAAACGTGCTCGATCAATTGAACGCCTCTGGTATTTTGAGCGACAAGACTGGTCACAACGGCCATTCCATAGACATCTCTAGCTTGGAACGACTTTAAATCAGCCATAATGCCAGCACCACCACTAGGGTCAGTCCCTGCAATGGTCAAAGCAACGGGTAAATAAGTCATCTAAAACCTCCCAACCAACTGAAGTTTGTATTCTTAAGAACAAGCTGGTCTGTTTTAGAAAGGTAATAGAAGACTGCTAGTCCCCATTATCATTTCCACTTCCATCAGCTAGCATTACCTAGATTGAGTCAAAGGGATCTAACAGTTGTTAATCTCAGCTTTACGCACCCCTAGTGGTTGTTTTCTTTTTTCTTTAGTATAGCATATTTTTATAGTTTATATAGTAAGATTTGACTACAAATCCTGTATTATATGGTTAAAATTCAATTTTTCAAAGAAAAGATTAATTTTATAGTTGACAAATGTCGATTACAGTAGTATACTAATAACTGTAATCGACAAATGTAGATTTTGGAGGTGTGCTAATGCAGATTTCAGATGCAGAATGGCAGGTCATGAAGATTATTTGGATGCAAGGGGAACAGACTAGTACGGATTTGATCAGGGTTCTGGCGGAGCGGTTCGACTGGTCCAAGTCAACCATTCAAACTCTTTTGGCTCGTTTGGTTGAGAAAGAGTGTTTGACTCGGAAAAAGGAAGGCAAGTTCTTTGTCTATTCAGCCCTTTTAACTTTGGACCAAAGTCAGGATTTACTTGTCCAAGATATCAAGGACAAGGTTTGTTCTCGTAGGATTAAGAACTTGTTGGCTGACTTGATTGCCGAATGTGATTTTACTCAGGCTGACTTGGAAGACTTGGAAGCTGTGATTTCTGAGAAGAAATCAAGCGCTGTAACAAAAGTAAAATGTAATTGTATGTAAAGGAGACGTCATGTTAAATACTATTGTAACCATTGTTTGTATTGCCCTTATCGCCTTTATCTTGTTTTGGTTTTTCAAAAAGCCTGAAAAATCTGGACACAAGGCCCAGCAAAAAAATGGCTACCAAGAGATTCGAGTGGAAGTCATGGGAGGCTATACGCCTGAGTTGATTATCCTCAAGAAATCTGTGCCAGCCCGCATTGTCTTTGACCGTAAGGACCCTTCACCCTGTCTGGACCAAATTGTTTTTCCAGACTTTGGTGTGCATGCGGACCTGCCTATGGGGGAAGAGTATATAGTGGAAATCACGCCTGAGCAAGCTGGAGAGTATGGTTTCTCTTGTGGCATGAATATGATGCACGGTAAGATGATTGTAGAATAGGAGAATGATATGACTGAAATTGTAAAAGCAAGTCTTGAAAATGGTGTTCAAAAAATCCGTATCACGGCAGACAAAGGCTACCATCCAGCTCATATACAGCTTCAAAAAGGGATTCCAGCTGAGATTACCTTTCATCGTACTACTCCTTCAAACTGTTATAAGGAAATTATTTTTGAAGAAGAAGGCATCTTAGAACCAATCGGCGTAGATGAGGAGAAAGTCATTCGTTTTACACCTCAAGAATTAGGTCAACATGAATTTTCTTGTGGTATGAAGATGCAAAAGGGAAGTTATACAGTTGTTGAGAAGACTCGAAAATCTCTATCACTTTTACAGCGTTTTTGGATTACTAGTATCTTTACTGTGCCTCTTGTGATTCTCATGATTGGTATGTCGACAGGAGGAATTAGTCACCAAGTCATGCGTTGGGGAACCTTTTTAGCCACAACACCGATTATGCTAGTAGCAGGTGGTCCTTATATCCAAAGTGCTTGGGCTAGTTTTAAAAAGCACAATGCCAACATGGATACCTTGGTTGCTCTGGGAACCCTAGTGGCCTATTTCTATAGCTTAGTTGCCCTCTTCGCTGGCCTCCCCGTTTACTTTGAAAGTGCTGCATTTATCTTCTTCTTCGTTCTTATGGGAGCCGTTTTTGAGGAGAAAATGCGGAAAAATACTTCCCAAGCTGTGGAGAAATTACTTGACTTGCAGGCTAAAACTGCAGAAGTCTTGCGTGAGGATAACTATGTTCAAGTCCCTTTGGAGCAAGTCAAGGTAGGTGACCTGATTCGAGTGCGTCCCGGTGAAAAGATTGCGGTTGATGGTGTCGTAGTAGAAGGTATCTCTAGTATTGATGAGTCTATGGTGACAGGTGAGAGTCTGCCTGTGGACAAGACAGTTGGAGATACCGTCATTGGTTCAACCATCAATAATAGTGGAACACTTGTTTTTAGAGCAGAAAAAGTTGGTTCAGAGACTGTTTTGGCTCAGATTGTGGATTTTGTGAAGAAAGCTCAGACAAGTCGTGCGCCGATTCAGGACTTGACGGATAAAATTTCAGGCATTTTTGTCCCAGCAGTTGTCATTTTAGGGATTGTGACCTTTTGGGTTTGGTTCGTCTTGCTCAGGGATAGTGTAGTTGTGCTTGGAGCGAGCTTTGTGTCTTCGCTTCTCTATGGAGTAGAAGTTCTGATTATTGCCTGCCCTTGTGCATTGGGACTTGCAACACCGACAGCCCTCATGGTGGGGACAGGTCGCAGTGCTAAGATGGGAGTTCTCCTTAAAAATGGAACGGTTCTACAGGAAATCCAGAAAGTTCAAACTATCGTCTTTGATAAGACCGGGACTTTGACAGAAGGGAAACCTGTGGTCACAGATATCATCGGCGACGAAGTAGAAGTGCTTGGATTGGCAGCTTCCTTGGAAGAAGCTTCTCAACACCCACTGGCTGAAGCCGTTGTGAAACGAGCGAGTGAAGCTGGACTTGAGCTTCAAACTGTTGAAAATTTCCAAGCCTTGCACGGAAAAGGTGTCTCAGGGCAAATCAATGGAAAACAAGTTCTGCTTGGAAATGCTAAAATGCTGGATGGCATGAACATTTCTAGCACTTATCAAGAAAAACTAGAAGAACTGGAAAAAGAAGCTAAGACAGTTGTTTTCTTGGCTGTGGACAATGAAATCAAAGGCTTGCTTGCTCTGCAAGATATTCCTAAGGAAAATGCTAAGCTTGCCATCGGTCAGTTGAAAAAACGAGGTCTTAAAACAGTCATGCTGACAGGAGACAATGCAGGTGTGGCGCGTGCTATTGCCGATCAGATCGGAATCGAAGAGGTCATTGCAGGTGTTTTACCAGAAGAAAAAGCCCATGAAATCCATAAACTACAAGCGATTGGAAAAGTAGCCTTTGTTGGTGACGGTATCAATGACGCTCCTGCCCTCAGTGTAGCAGATGTGGGGATTGCTATGGGAGCTGGAACAGATATTGCCATCGAGTCAGCAGATTTGGTGTTGACAACCAATAATCTTTTAGGAGTGGTTCGTGCCTTTGACATGAGTAAGAAAACCTTTAATCGAATTCTGCTCAATCTTTTCTGGGCCTTTATCTACAATGTCGCCGGAATTCCGATTGCAGCAGGAGTCTTTTCAGGTATTGGACTGGCACTCAACCCAGAACTAGCAGGGTTAGCCATGGCCTTTAGTTCTGTATCTGTGCTGACCAGTTCCCTTCTCTTAAACTTTAGTAAAATAGATTAAAAGCGGGCTTGCTCGCTTTTTTATTATAAAACAGAAACTAAAAACGTTTTCAAACTGTACTGTAATAGAGAATAAAAACTTCTGAGCAGATTCTTAGTAAAGTCAAAATAAATGTGATAAATTAGTAGTGTAAAAATTTGCTGAAACGTTTTCAAAAAATATATGAAACCTTTTTTAGTAGATTTAAAAATATTTGAAGGAGAGTTATCATTATGACTCAAGGGAAAATTACTGCATCTGCAGCAATGCTTAATGTATTGAAAACATGGGGCGTAGACACAATCTACGGTATCCCATCAGGAACACTCAGCTCATTGATGGATGCTTTGGCTGAAGACAAAGACATCCGCTTCTTGCAAGTTCGCCACGAAGAAACAGGTGCTCTTGCAGCGGTTATGCAAGCTAAATTCGGCGGCTCAATCGGGGTTGCTGTTGGTTCAGGTGGTCCAGGTGCGACTCACTTGATTAACGGTGTTTACGATGCAGCTATGGATAACACTCCATTCCTAGCAATCCTTGGATCACGTCCAGTTAACGAACTCAACATGGATGCTTTCCAAGAATTGAACCAAAACCCAATGTACAATGGTATCGCTGTATACAACAAACGTGTAGCTTACGCTGAGCAATTACCAAAAGTAATCGACGAAGCTTGCCGTGCTGCAGTTTCTAAAAAAGGTCCAGCTGTTGTTGAAATCCCAGTAAACTTCGGTTTCCAAGAAATCGACGAAAACTCATACTATGGATCAGGTTCATACGAGCGTTCATTCATCGCTCCTGCTTTGAACGAAGTTGAAATCGACAAAGCTGTTGAAATCTTGAACAATGCTGAACGTCCAGTTATCTATGCTGGTTACGGTGGTGTTAAAGCTGGTGAAGTGATCACTGAATTGTCACGTAAAATCAAAGCACCAATCATCACAACTGGTAAAAACTTTGAAGCTTTCGAATGGAACTATGAAGGTTTGACAGGTTCTGCTTACCGTGTTGGTTGGAAACCAGCCAACGAAGTGGTCTTTGAAGCAGACACAGTTCTTTTCCTTGGTTCAAACTTCCCATTTGCTGAAGTTTACGAAGCATTCAAGAATACTGAAAAATTCATCCAAGTCGATATCGACCCTTACAAACTTGGTAAACGTCATGCCCTAGACGCTTCAATCCTTGGTGATGCAGGTCAAGCAGCGAAAGCAATCCTTGACAAAGTGAACCCAGTTGAATCTACTCCATGGTGGCGTGCAAACGTTAAGAATAACCAAAACTGGCGTGATTACATGAACAAAATCGAAGGTAAAACTGAGGGTGAATTGCAATTGTATCAAGTTTACAATGCAATCAACAAACATGCTGATCAAGACGCTATCTATTCAATCGACGTAGGTGACACTACTCAAACATCTACTCGTCACCTTCACATGACACCTAAGAACATGTGGCGTACATCTCCACTCTTTGCGACAATGGGTATTGCCCTTCCTGGTGGTATCGCTGCTAAGAAAGACAATCCAGATCGCCAAGTATGGAACATCATGGGTGACGGTGCATTCAACATGTGCTACCCAGACGTTATCACAAACGTTCAATACGACCTCCCAGTTATCAACGTTGTCTTCTCAAATGGTAAATATGCCTTCATCAAGGACAAATACGAAGACACAAACAAACACTTGTTTGGTTGTGACTTCCCTAATGCTGACTATGCGAAAATCGCTGAAGCGCAAGGTGCTGTAGGATTTACAGTTGACCGTATCGAAGACATCGATGCAGTTGTTGCAGAAGCTGTTAAATTGAACAAAGAAGGTAAAACTGTTGTGATCGATGCTCGCATCACTCCACACCGTCCACTTCCAGTAGAAGTACTTGAATTGGATCCAAAACTTCACTCAGAAGAAGCAATCAAAGCCTTCAAGGAAAAATACGAAGCAGAAGAACTCGTACCATTCCGTCTCTTCTTGGAAGAAGAAGGTTTGCAATCACGCGTAATTAAATAATTCCTCTCGTCGAAAATCAAATGTAAACTGCGTTATCTTCACCTTGCCGTACTTCAGTACTGCCTGCGGTTCGATGCCTTGTTTATTCTTTGATTTTCTTAGAGCGAAACTTGAAAAGATCGGAGCAATCCGGTCTTTTTATGGAGGATAGTAAATGAATTTAAATCAATTAGATATTATCATTTCAGATGTTCCCCAAGTCTGTGCTGACTTGGAGCGTATTTTGGATAAAAAAGCTGATTATGTTGACGATGGTTTTGCGCAGTTCACGATTGGCAGTCACTGTCTCATGTTGTCCCAAAATCATTTGGTTCCTTTGGAAAACTTTCAGTCAGGAATCATTCTTCATATCGAGGTTGAGGATGTAGACCAGAACTACAAACGGTTGAAAGAGCTTGGTATCACAGTTTTAAACGGCCCAGCTGTAACTGATTGGGGAACAGAGTCCTTATTAGTTAAAGGCCCTGCTGGTCTAGTGATTGATTTTTATCGTATGAAATAGGACATAGTAGAGTTTGATCGCCAACAAAAGTTATAGCATAAGAAGGGTTTTATTCACTATTTTTATAAAATCTTCTCCCTACTTTATATAATAGGAAAAAGAGTTCAATAAGACCTAGCTTTTTGCTATAATGAGGGGAGAAAAATCAGACAGGAGAATATGATGTCAGAACCATTATTTTTACAATCAGTTATGCAAGAAAAAATCTGGGGGGGAACCAAGCTACGTGATGAGTTTGGCTATGACATCCCAAGTGAAAAAATAGGGGAATACTGGGCCATCTCAGCTCATCCAAATGGAGTTTCAAAGGTGGCAAATGGTCGTTACGAAGGAACAGACCTAGCTACTTTGTATGCGGAACACCGTGAATTGTTTGGCAATCGTCCAGAACCTGTATTTCCACTTTTGACCAAAATCCTCGATGCCAACGACTGGCTCAGCGTCCAAGTTCACCCAGACGATGCCTATGGACTAGAGCACGAAGGCGAACTGGGAAAAACAGAATGCTGGTACATCATCGCTGCGGATGAAGGTTCAGAGATTATCTACGGCCACAATGCCAAGTCAAAAGAAGAACTCCGTCAGCAAATCGAAGCGAAAGACTGGGATGGTCTATTAACAAAAGTCCCTGTTAAGGCTGGAGATTTCTTCTATGTTCCAAGTGGCACCATGCACGCTATTGGTGCGGGCATCTTGATTCTTGAAACCCAACAGTCTAGTGATACCACCTATCGCGTCTATGACTTTGACCGCAAGGACGACAAGGGTAACTTGCGTGAACTTCACCTTGAAAAATCCATTGATGTATTGAACATTGGTGAGCCTGCAAATAGCCGTCCTGTGACTGTCAAAGCAGATAATTTACGTTCCACTCTCCTTGTATCCAATGATTTCTTTGCAGTTTACAAGTGGGACATTACTGGAAAAGTTGATTTTGAAAAGACAGCCGACTATAGCTTGTTTAGTGTCTTGGCTGGTCAAGGTCAACTGACTGTTGACGGAAAAAACTATCCAATCCAAAAAGGTAGCCACTTTATCCTACCAAGTGATGTTGAAACTTGGACCTTGGAAGGGCAAGGTTTGGAATTGATTGTTAGCCATCCATAAAAAAGAAAGGGCCTGAGTTCACTACTCAAGTCCTTTTTGATTACATAAATTGGGCAATGAAGACCACGATGATGATGATTGGAATGATGAAACGAAGAAGGAATAGCCAGACTTGGAACAGTCCTTGTTTCCACACTGTTTCATCGAGATGGAGTTCTTCCATTGCAAGTGTCTTCTTAAAGATGTAGCCAGTAAAGAGTGAAAGGCAGAGAGCTCCAAATGGCATAAGAAGATTAGAAACCAAGAAATCCATAGCATCAAAGAAGGTCTTCCCAAAAATGTGAACATCCACCATAACACCGTAAGACAGGGCTGAAGGAATTCCAAAGACAAAGGTTAAGATTCCTAAAATAGCACTCCATTTAGCACGCTTACTGTTGTCCTGGTTGGTGATATTGCCCACATTGATTTCCAGCATAACGACGGAAGAAGTGACTGTCGCAAAGAGGAAGAGCAAGAGGAAGAGAATGTAGAAAATGGTTCCAAAAGGCATCTTGTCAAAGAGTTGAGGCAAGACGATAAAGAGCAAGCTCGGTCCCCCTTCAGACTGGATATTGAATGCTGACATAGCTGGGAAAATGGCGAGACCTGCCATGATGGATACCGAGATATTCATGACTACGATGGAGATTCCTGATTGGACCAGATTGGTTTTCTTGTCCAAGTAAGAAGCATAGGTCAGCATGGCTGTAACTCCTAGTGAGAGGGCAAAGAAAGATTGTCCCAGAGCATAGAGGAGACCAGCACTTGTCAGCTTAGAGAAGTCTGGTTTTAGGAAGTAAAGAACCCCTTCCATGGCATTTGGCAAACTGAGAGAACGACCGATGATGACGACAAAGATGATAAAGAGCAGGGGCATCATAACCTTAGATGCTCTTTCAATCCCTTTTTGAACACCACGTGATACAATAAAGATATTCAACAGGATAAAGGCTGCTTGAGCTCCTAGGGCAATGACTGGATTTGAAATGATTGAAGTAAATAACTGAGCATAATCACCCGTTCCACCAAGCTGGAACAATTTCCCAAACTCAATACCCAGATAAACCAGAATCCATCCTCCAATAACACTGTAGAAAGATAAGAGGATAAAGAGGGCAAAGGCACCAATCCAACCGATAAAGTTGTACTTGCCACTCTTGCCCAGTTTTCCAAAGGTTTTAATCCCAGAGACACCAGCACTTCGGCCGAGGGCAAATTCAGCTAGCAAAAGGGGAAAACCGATTAAAATAGTGGAGATAAGAAAGACCAGTAAAAAGCCTCCACCACCATTAGCAGCAGTCATGTAGGGGAATTTCCAAACGGCACCAAGTCCGATGGCTGAACCAGCAGATGCTAGGATAAAGCCCAGTTTAGAACCCCATTGCGATTTTTCAGACATAGTTAAACTCCTAAAATTAGTGTTACAAAAGAAAAAGCTACTGCCCTTGGCAAATAGCCTCATCAGTACTTAAAATGAGCGTTTATTTTGATTGACAGACTTGACTATCCTATCATGTTTTCTAAGGTCTGTCAAGAAAACCATTTTCATGTTATGATAAAGTAAAAAATTTCGTAAAAATGCTTGACTCTGACCTAGGGGGAGGGGTTATACTATCAATGTAATACTCTTCGAAAATCAAATTCAAACCACGTCAGCGTCGCCTTACCGTACTCAAGTACAGCCTGCGGCTAGCTTCCTAGTTTGCTCTTTGATTTTCATTGAGTATAAGGAGGAAATCATGTACCATATAAAAGAAGCTGCGCAGCTTTCGGGCGTCTCTGTCAAGACCCTACACCACTACGACAAGATAGGACTCTTAGTTCCTTTAAAGTCGGAAAACGGCTATCGAACCTACAGTCAGGAGGATTTGGAACGCCTTCAGGTCATTCTTTACTACAAATATCTAGGCTTTTCTTTAGAAAAAATAGCAGAGCTATTAAAGGAAGATAGGACAGATTTATTGCCCCATCTGATTAGGCAGTTGGACTATTTGACTCGAGAAAGGGAACATCTGGATACCTTGATTTCAACCTTGCAGAAAACCATTCAAGAACAAAAAGGAGAAAGAGAAATGAGCATTCAAGAGAAATTTGCTGGATTTAACTACCAAGACCATCAAAAATACCACCAAGAGGCGGTAGAGAAATATGGACAAGAAGTCATGGACCAAGCGCTCGAGCGCCAAAAAGGTCACGAAGACGAAGCTACGGCTGCCTTCAATCAAGTCTTTCGAGCCTTGGCACAAAATCTTCAAGCTGGTTTACCTGCAACAGCAACTGAAAACCAAGAGCAAGCAGCCAAGCTCTTGCAAGCCATTCGTACTTATGGATTTGATTGTTCTGTTGAGGTCTTCGGATATATCGGCAAGGGATACGTCTATAATCCAGAGTTTAAGGAAAATATTGATAAATTTGGACCTGGTACAGCCCAGTACACATCAGATGTGATCGCTCATTATGTCCAAACTCAGACAAAATAAAATCGGAGGAGTATTCTTCCGATTTTTACTAAATTCAAGCACTACTTGCTTAATAATTTTTCTACCACATTTAGTTTTCGCATGGTCAAATCTACATTAAAAAGCTTTTCAAGATAGTTGGTATGGAGTTTCTTTTGTTTAGCAGTTCTAGGGAGATAGAGGTAAAGGCAGTGGTTACCGATACAAATTTCTTCTTCACCGTAATCAATTTTCAATTTGTCTAAAGGGAGGCTTTGAATAGATTCTTGATAAAAAATCACGTGTATACGGTCATAAAGATAGTGTTCTCCAAAAGGGTTTTCTTGGACAATGTTTTTAAAAATATCCTTATTCTTAATGATTATTTTGAGATCGGCTCCAATCTTTTTCTTTATTAGAGTATGAACCTGTTCTCGTATTTTTTCTAAGGCTAAGTTACTTTCAAGAATGATATTCCCACTTTGAATATAGGTTCGAACTTGTTGAAAACCGGCTTCTGTTAAGATATCTACTAGATAAGACATTTTAGGGATAGCATTTTTTCCATTAGGAGTTACTCCCCTTAACAAGATAATATGTTCCAAAGGACTTCCTTTCTTTTGGGGCTGATTTAGCCATTGAATAATTTAGATTTAGATTGGGTTTGATCCCGCAACCCAACCAGTGCAGAGGGCAGAAGTGATGTTAAAGCCACCCGTATGAGCATTGATATCCAGTACCTCACCAGCAAAGTGGAGGCCAGGTACCAGCTTACTTTCAAGGGTTTTAGGGTTGATTTCCTTAAGACTGACACCACCCTTGGTAACAAATGACTTGGCAAGAGACATTTTACCAGTCACAGGGATTTTGAGGGCCTTAATAGACTGGAGAAGTTGTTCTTGTTCCTTTTCAGTCAACTGTTTGACTTTGTCAGGATATCCTTGTACAAAAAATTCTGCCAAACGCTCTGGTAACAAGGTTTTTAAGGCATTTTTCAAGGATTTTTCACGATTCTCTTCTAGAAATGCAGCCAAATCCTTCTCAGAAAGTTGAGGTAGAACATCTAGTGAGAGAACCTCCCCACCCTTGACAAAACTAGACATACGCAGGGCAGCAGGGCCTGACAAACCAAAGTGGGTAAAGAGCAAATCGTGAGTGATGACATGCTTACCATAGCTTAAGGTCACATCGTCCAGCGAAATACCCTGCAAGACCTTGTGTGGAAAATCTGTTAATAATGGACTCTCAGCTGCCTCAAGCTCGGTAATGGTATGTTTGAAATGACGGGCAATCTCGTGACCAAAACCAGTTGAACCAGTAGAAGGATAGGATTTTCCACCAGTTGTGACAATGAGTTTCTTACAAGTGAAGGTTTGGTCAGTTGATTTAAGGATAAACTGGTCGTCTACCTTTTTAACCGAAACAATTTCTGTTTGAGTAGCAACTTGACCACCTAGCTCAGTGATTTTCTTTTCCAAGGCTTCGATAATAGTCCGAGACTTGTCACTAGCAGGAAAGACGCGCCCGTGGTCTTCAACCTTGAGTTTAACCCCATTTTCTGTAAAAAAGTTAATGATATCATGGTTATCAAATTGGGAGAAGACACTGTAAAGAAAGCGCCCGTTTCCAGGGATGCCAGCTAGCAGGTCGTCCAAGCTACCATTGTTGGTCACATTGCAACGTCCACCACCAGTCCCAGCTAATTTTTTACCAAGTTTCCGATTTTTTTCGATGAGGAGGGTTTTCTGTCCATAAAAGCTACTGGAAATCGTAGCCATCATACCAGCAGGTCCCCCACCGATGACAATAGTATCAAAATGTTTCATAGCTCTATTGTACCACAAAAAAACAAGAGATGATGGTCACCTCTTGTCTAGAATGCAATTAATCAATTTCATATCCCATCAGCAAACCGCCATCTTCTGCATAGAAACTGCAGAGACCAGAGGTTGGGATAATTTTAATATCCGCCTGTGGGAAGGTTTCAAGGATTCGCTCTGAGAGCTGTTGGCAACATTTCTCGTTATTGCGTTGGGCCATGATAATACGTCCACCAGCATATCCAGCCTTCACCAACTCTTCATAGGCCGCCTGAACTGATTTCTTTGCTCCTCTTGCTTTTTGTAGCAATTCGAGAGTTCCGGTTTCACTAGCTTCTCCAACCATACGGATGTTGAGAAGGCCAACGACCGTACCGATAAGTTTACTCAAACGGCCATTCTTCACCAAGTTATCGACTTTGGCTAGGACAAAGAGCAACTTGGTTTTTTCTTGATAAGCAGTGATAGCTTCAACCACTTCTTCAAAAGATAGGCCCTGGTCAATCAAGTCATTTAATTTTTCTACGAGCAAGTCAACTTCCCCGCCAGCAGACAAACTATCAATCACATGAATCTTAGTGTCAGGATGTTCTTCCAGATAAATATTCTTAGCTAGTTGAGCACTATTGTGGCTGCCAGAAAGAGTACCAGTAATGGTTACTAGTAAAATGTTTTTGGCACCTTCAAATGCTCGCAAATAATCATCTGGGCTTGGACAAGCTGATTTTGAAGCTTCTGCGGTTGCATACATAGTTTCCATCATTTGGTCAATGTCAAGACTGGCATCATCAATAAAGACCTGATCAGCTACTTGAATGGTTAAGGGGACACTTACAAAGGTTGTGTCAATAGCTGGTCTTGCCAGCTGACGATAATCACAACCAGAGTCAGCAATAATCTTCCAAGTCATAGAAATTCTCCATCTTTGTCAGTTATACATTGACAAAGGTTCTGTCTTTTTTTACAATTATATCATGAAAACCCTTGAAACAAAAGTCTCATCCGTCTGTTGTGACAAGTAGAAAGAAAATGTTATGTCTGAACGTAGAATCTCTGAAAAATCTCTTGAAAATCTCAGAAAATCAAACCAAGAATCCAATTTATTAACCAGAGAAGCCATTGAAACAGCCCTCTTGCAACTCTTGGAAAAAAAGGACCTGACCAGGATTAGTATTTCTGAATTGGTCAAGCGTGCAGGCGTTTCGCGTGCGGCCTTTTATCGCAATTATGATTCTAAAGAGGAGATTTTAGAAAGCGTCTTTAAACGAACTGTCCACAATATCATGGAACAGCTTCATCATTACGATCTAAAGACAGACCTTTATCTGGTCTGGGTTCACCTTTTCCGGGAGGCAAGGAAGGAAGCCAGAGTGATTCAACTGGCCTTGGATTACCATCTGGAAAAAATCTTTGTCCAAGCCATGCAGGAATTTTTAGAAAAATACCATGGAAAATCAAAAGGTGTCAGCTCTTATCTTCATTCCTTTTGGAGTTCAGCCATCGTTTCTGTCCTTTTAAAATGGATCAAGGATGGCATGAAGGTACCAGCTGAAAAGATTGCAGACTTACGGTTACCATTTTTTAAAAAATAGAGAAAAAGGAGAAGAGATATGACTGAAAAAAGACTAGCCTGGGATGAGTATTTTGCAGCCCAAGCCCTACTGATTGCCAATCGTTCCACCTGTAAACGTGCCAAAGTGGGCGCAATTCTGGTAAAGGATAATAAGGTGATTTCCACTGGTTACAATGGTTCGGTGTCAGGGACTGAACATTGTATTGACCACGAATGTCTGGTCATTGAAGGCCACTGTGTTCGCACCCTTCACGCTGAGGTTAATGCTATTCTCCAAGGTGCAGAACGTGGGGTTCCTAAAGGTTTTACAGCCTATGTAACCCATTTTCCTTGTCTGAACTGTACAAAACAATTGCTTCAGGTCGGCTGCAAGCGCGTGGTTTATATCAACCAGTACCGAATGGATGACTATGCCCAATACCTTTATCAAGAAAAAGGGACAGAATTGACCCATTTACCACTTGAGACAGTACAGGCAGCTCTTAAAGAGGCAGATTTAATGTAAAAATTATCAAAAATAAATGGTTTAGAAAGATTTTTAAACCGTTTTTTGGTATAATAAGAAGAATAAATTGAAAGAAGGAATTCCAAAAATGGGAAAAATTGAAGTTATTAATCATCCACTGATTCAACACAAATTGTCAATCTTGCGTCGTACAGATACTTCTACAAAAGCTTTCCGTGAGCTAGTAGATGAGATTGCAATGTTGATGGGGTATGAAGTACTTCGTGATCTTCCACTAGAAGATGTGGAAATCGAAACTCCAATTACAAAAACAGTTCAAAAACAATTGGCAGGTAAGAAATTGGCTATCGTTCCAATCTTGCGTGCAGGTATCGGGATGGTTGATGGGCTCTTGAGCTTGGTTCCAGCCGCTAAAGTTGGCCACATCGGTATGTACCGTGATGAAGAAACCCTTCAACCAGTTGAGTACTTGGTGAAATTGCCTGAAGATATTGACCAACGTCAAATTTTTGTCGTTGATCCAATGTTGGCAACAGGTGGCTCAGCAATCTTGGCTGTTGATTCTCTTAAAAAACGTGGCGCATCAAATATCAAATTTGTCTGCCTTGTATCTGCTCCAGAAGGTGTTAAAGCCCTTCAAGAAGCTCATCCAGATGTAGAAATCTTTACAGCAGCCTTGGATGAACGTTTGAACGAACACGGTTATATCGTTCCAGGTCTTGGAGATGCTGGAGACCGCTTGTTCGGTACAAAATAAAATTAAAAAGAGATTGACTTGAAAAAGGATTTCCAGTCGTGAAAGGAGGTTGAATTTTTGTTTCTGTCTAATGAAAACAGAGCAAAAATTTGACCTTTTTTGACCAAGATATTATAATAGTCTTATCTTCAGTCATTTGACCAACAAAAATAAAACTCAAAAGGAGAAATGAATGATTCCTGTAGTTATTGAACAAACAAGTCGTGGAGAACGTTCCTACGATATTTACTCACGTCTTCTCAAAGACCGCATCATTATGCTGACAGGCCCAGTTGAAGACAACATGGCCAACTCAGTTATTGCCCAATTGCTTTTCTTGGATGCCCAAGATAGTACAAAAGATATTTACCTTTATGTCAATACACCTGGGGGTTCCGTTTCAGCTGGTTTGGCAATCGTTGATACTATGAACTTTATCAAGGCTGATGTCCAAACTATCGTTATGGGAATGGCTGCATCTATGGGGACGGTCATCGCATCAAGTGGAGCAAAAGGTAAACGTTTCATGCTTCCAAATGCTGAATACATGATCCACCAACCAATGGGTGGTACAGGTGGTGGTACTCAACAAACTGATATGGCGATCGCTGCAGAACACTTACTTAAAACTCGTAACACCTTGGAAAAAATCTTGGCTGAAAATTCAGGTCAGTCAATCGAAAAAGTCCATGCAGATGCAGAACGCGATAACTGGATGAGCGCCCAAGAAACACTTGAATATGGCTTTATTGATGAAATCATGGCCAACAATTCATTGAACTAATGATGAAAGAAGGCAAACTCGACTGGGTTTGCTTTTTTTGGTATAATAGGGAGAGATTTCTTAGAAAGAGGATTTATCATGTTTGAAAAAGTCAATCGATCTGGCTTGATTATCTATCTTTACTATAATCGTGATGCCAAAAAACTGCAGGATTATGGAGATATTACCTATCATTCCAAGAAACATCGTTACTTACAACTCTATGTTCCAACTCAAGAAGTGGAGCAATTGGTCGGACACTTGAGCAAGGAAAAATTTATAAAAAAAGTCAGAGTTTGTCATATCCAAGAGCTGGAAACACCCTTTGTGGGTAATCTCTATCGAGAGGAAAACGTTATCATCGAAAAAGTTCAAGAAAAGTGTTGACAATTTTCTGATAATTCGGTATATTCTTAACATGCTATTTATTTAAGAAATAAGGAGACAAAAAAAGATGAAGAAAAAATTTGCCCTATCGTTTGTGGCGCTTGCAAGTGTAGCTCTTCTTGCAGCCTGTGGAGAAGTGAAGTCTGGAGCGTCAAACGCTGCTGGTAACTCAGTAGATGAAAAGACAATCAAAATCGGATTTAACTTCGAGGAAACTGGTGCCGTAGCAGCCTACGGTACATCTGAACAAAAAGGTGCCCAACTTGCTGTTGATGAAATCAATGCAGCAGGTGGTATCGATGGAAAACAAATCGAAGTAGTTGATAAAGATAACAAGTCTGAAACAGCTGAGGCGGCTTCAGTAACAACTAACCTTGTAACCCAATCTAAAGTATCAGCAATCGTAGGACCTGCGACATCTGGTGCAACTGCAGCTGCTGTAGCGAACGCTACAAAAGCAGGTGTTCCATTGATTTCGCCAAGTGCGACTCAAGATGGATTGACTAAAGGTCAAGATTACCTCTTTATCGGAACATTCCAAGATAGCTTCCAAGGAAAAATTATCTCAAACTATGTTACTGAAAAATTAAACGCTAAGAAAGTTGTTCTTTACACTGACAATGCCAGCGACTATGCTAAAGGTATTGCTAAAGCCTTCCGTGAAGCTTACAAAGGTGAAATCGTTGCAGATGAAACTTTCGTAGCAGGTGACACAGACTTCCAAGCAGCCCTTACAAAAATGAAAGGGAAAGACTTTGATGCTATCGTTGTTCCTGGTTACTACACTGAAGCTGGTAAAATTGTAAACCAAGCGCGTGGTATGGGAATTGACAAACCAATCGTTGGTGGTGATGGATTCAACGGTGAAGAGTTTGTACAACAAGCAACTCCTGAAAAAGCATCAAACATCTACTTTATCTCAGGCTTCTCAACTACTGTAGAAGTTTCTGCTAAAGCAAAAGCCTTCCTTGAGGCTTACCGTGCTAAGTACAATGAAGAGCCTTCAACATTTGCAGCCTTGGCTTATGACTCAGTTCACCTTGTAGCAAACGCAGCAAAAGGTGCCAAAAACTCAGGTGAGATCAAAGACAACCTTGCTAAAACAAAAGACTTTGAAGGTGTAACTGGTCAAACAAGCTTCGATGCAGACCACAACACAGTCAAAACTGCTTACATGATGACCATGAACAATGGTAAGGTTGAAGCAGCAGAAGTTGTAAAACCATAATAGAAAAATGCTGAAATAGGGAATGAGCCTCTGACTCACTCCCTGTTTCGATGTTTAAGAACCTATCAAAAATTGAGGGAAAACCCTCGAAATTATAAATAGAAAGAGTGAATCTTATGCTCCAACAACTAGTAAATGGTTTGATTCTAGGTAGTGTATATGCACTGTTAGCCCTAGGATATACCATGGTTTATGGAATTATCAAGCTCATCAACTTCGCCCACGGTGATATTTATATGATGGGAGCCTTTATCGGTTATTTCTTGATTAATTCTTTCCAAATGAATTTCTTTGTAGCTCTTATTGTAGCTATGCTAGCGACAGCCATTCTTGGTGTCGTGATTGAGTTCCTTGCTTACCGACCTTTGCGTCACTCTACTCGTATTGCTGTTTTGATTACAGCTATTGGGGTTTCTTTCCTATTAGAGTATGGTATGGTCTATCTGGTTGGTGCCAATACTCGTGCCTTTCCTCAAGCGATTCAAACAGTTCGCTATGATTTGGGTCCAATTAGCCTAACAAACGTGCAGTTAATGATTTTAGCCATTTCCTTGATTTTGATGATTTTGTTACAAGTCATTGTTCAAAAGACTAAGATGGGGAAAGCCATGCGTGCAGTATCCGTAGATAGCGATGCAGCGCAATTGATGGGAATCAATGTAAACCGTACTATCAGCTTTACCTTCGCTTTGGGTTCAGCTCTTGCGGGTGCAGCTGGTGTTCTGATTGCCCTCTATTATAACTCTCTTGAGCCTTTGATGGGGGTTACTCCAGGTCTTAAATCTTTCGTTGCCGCTGTACTTGGCGGTATCGGAATTATTCCTGGTGCGGCTCTTGGTGGATTTGTGATTGGTCTATTGGAAACCTTTGCGACAGCCTTTGGGATGTCAGACTTCCGTGATGCAATTGTTTATGGAATCTTGTTGTTGATCTTGATTGTCCGCCCAGCTGGTATTCTTGGTAAGAATGTGAAAGAGAAGGTGTAAACGATGAAGGAAAATTTAAAAGTTAATATTCTATGGTTACTCCTTTTGTTAGCTGGCTATGGCTTGATTAGTGTACTGGTTTCAGTTGGAGTACTCAATCTATTCTATGTACAGATTTTACAACAAATTGGAATTAATATTATTCTGGCTGTTGGTCTCAACTTAATCGTTGGTTTTTCAGGACAATTTTCACTTGGGCATGCTGGTTTCATGGCGATTGGTGCCTATGCAGCAGCTATTATTGGTTCTAAATCACCAACCTACGGTGCCTTCTTTGGAGCTATGCTGGTAGGGGCTTTGCTTTCAGGAGCAGTTGCCTTGCTTGTCGGAATTCCAACCTTGCGTTTGAAGGGCGACTATCTTGCGGTAGCGACTCTAGGTGTTTCTGAAATTATCCGTATCTTTATCATCAATGGCGGAAGCCTTACAAATGGTGCGGCAGGTATCTTGGGAATTCCTAACTTTACAACTTGGCAAATGGTTTACTTCTTTGTCGTGATTACAACCATTGCAACATTGAACTTCTTGCGTAGCCCGATTGGTCGATCAACCCTATCCGTTCGTGAGGATGAAATCGCTGCTGAGTCAGTTGGGGTTAATACGACTAAAATTAAAATCATCGCCTTTGTCTTTGGTGCCATTACTGCAAGTATTGCAGGATCACTTCAGGCAGGATTTATCGGTTCAGTTGTACCGAAAGACTACACTTTCATCAACTCAATCAACGTTTTGATCATTGTTGTATTTGGTGGCCTTGGTTCCATTACAGGTGCGATTGTTTCGGCTATTGTTCTGGGGATTTTGAATATGCTTCTCCAAGATGTTGCTAGTGTGCGTATGATTATCTACGCTTTGGCCTTGGTATTGGTAATGATTTTCAGACCAGGTGGACTTCTTGGAACATGGGAATTGAGCCTATCACGTTTCTTTAAAAAATCTAAGAAGGAGGAACAAAACTAATGGCATTACTTGAAGTAAAACAGTTAACCAAACATTTTGGCGGTCTAACAGCTGTTGGAGATGTGACTCTTGAATTGAACGAAGGGGAATTGGTTGGACTAATCGGTCCAAACGGAGCTGGAAAAACCACTCTTTTCAACCTCTTGACGGGTGTTTATGAACCAAGTGAGGGAACTGTTACCCTTGATGGTCACCTTTTGAATGGAAAGGCACCTTATAAGATTGCTTCTTTGGGCCTTGGACGTACTTTCCAAAATATTCGTCTCTTTAAAGATTTAACAGTTTTGGATAATGTTTTGATTGCCTTTGGCAACCATCACAAACAACATGTTTTTGCTAGTTTCTTACGCCTACCAGCTTTTTACAAGAGTGAAAAAGAATTGAAAGCTAAGGCTTTGGAATTACTGAAAATCTTTGATTTAGATGGTGATGCAGAAACTCTTGCTAAAAACCTTGCCTACGGACAACAACGTCGTTTGGAAATTGTTCGTGCCCTTGCTACGGAACCTAAAATTCTCTTTTTGGATGAACCAGCAGCAGGTATGAACCCGCAGGAAACAGCAGAATTGACTGAGTTAATTCGTCGTATTAAAGATGAATTTAAGATTACAATCATGCTGATTGAACACGATATGAATCTGGTTATGGAAGTTACAGAACGCATCTACGTACTTGAATACGGTCGCTTGATTGCTCAGGGAACTCCAGACGAAATTAAGACCAATAAACGTGTTATCGAAGCTTATCTAGGAGGTGAAGCCTAATGTCTATGTTAAAAGTTGATAATCTTTCTGTGCATTACGGCATGATCCAAGCAGTCCGTGATGTAAGCTTTGAAGTGAATGAAGGAGAAGTTGTTTCCCTTATCGGTGCCAATGGTGCAGGTAAGACAACCATTCTCCGTACCTTGTCAGGTTTGGTTCGACCAAGCTCAGGAAAGATTGAATTTTTAGGTCAAGAAATCCAAAAAATGCCAGCTCAGAAAATCGTGGCAGGTGGTCTTTCACAAGTACCAGAAGGACGCCACGTCTTCCCTGGCTTGACAGTTATGGAAAATCTAGAAATGGGAGCTTTCTTAAAGAAAAATCGTGAAGAAAATCAAGCAAACTTGAAGAAGGTTTTCTCACGTTTCCCACGTCTTGAAGAACGCAAGAACCAAGATGCAGCCACTCTTTCAGGAGGGGAACAACAAATGCTTGCCATGGGACGCGCTCTTATGTCAACACCAAAACTTCTCCTCTTAGATGAACCATCAATGGGACTTGCCCCAATCTTTATTCAAGAGATTTTTGATATCATTCAAGATATCCAGAAGCAAGGAACAACTGTCCTCTTGATTGAACAAAATGCCAATAAAGCACTCGCTATCTCTGACCGAGGATATGTACTGGAAACAGGGAAAATCGTTCTATCAGGAACAGGAAAAGAACTCGCCTCATCAGAAGAAGTCAGAAAAGCATATCTAGGTGGCTAAAAAGGTCCGAAGGACCTTTTTAGTCGGCGGATGAAGATTGCGAAGCAATCATCAAATCCAGTGGATTGTTTTAGTCGGCAGATGAAGATTACGAAGTAATCATCATTATAGTCCGGGGGACCTTTTTAGTTGACAGATATAGATTGTAAAGCAATCTTTATCTACATTAAAAGGTTAATTTCTAATAATTGAAAAAAATGAAATGAAACGTTTCTTACATTCATTCACAGAGCTCGATTTCAGAGCTCTTTTTGCTAGCTTATTCATACTTTTCTGAATTTTGAAAAAGAAATGTAAGCGTTTGATAGATTTACAAAAAGATTGTATAATAGGGATAAGAATAGAAAAGGAGAAGTCTCATGGCAGTTAAAGATTTTATGACCCGTAAGGTAGTGTATATTAGTCCAGATACAACAGTATCTCATGCAGCAGATTTGATGAGAGAGCAAGGATTGCACCGCTTGCCTGTTATCGAAAATGATCAATTAGTTGGTTTGGTAACTGAGGGAACCATTGCCCAAGCAAGTCCATCAAAAGCAACCAGTCTTTCTATCTATGAGATGAACTATCTTCTAAATAAGACAAAAGTAAAAGATGTCATGATTCGCGATGTTGTCACTGTTTCAGGCTATGCGAGTCTTGAGGATGCAACTTATTTGATGTTGAAAAATAAGATTGGTATTCTTCCTGTAGTAGATAACCATCAAGTCTATGGGGTTATTACAGACCGTGACGTTTTCCAAGCCTTTCTTGAAATTGCTGGTTATGGAGAAGAAGGGATTCGTGTTCGCTTTGTAACAGAAAATGAAGTTGGTGTTCTTGGAAAAATTGTTTCTCTAATTGTTGAAGAAAATTTGAATATCTCCCATACAGTAAATATTCCTCGTAAGGATGGTAAAGTGATTATCGAAGTTCAAATTGATGGATCAATTGATTTACCAGCCTTGAAAGAAAAATTTGAAGCAGAAAATATTCAAGTAGAAGAGATTACACGTACTTCAGCAAAAGTCTTGTAAGAAGGGAAGCCGAAAGGCTTCTTTTTACGTTTAATAAGGGATTAGAGCAAAAGATGGAAAGAAATGATAGATTATGGTATAATAAAACGATATAAAAAAGGAGTATTTATGGACATTTCAGAAATTCGTCAGAAAATTGACGCAAATCGTGAAAAATTAGCTTCTTTCAGGGGGTCTCTTTGACCTCGAAGGTTTAGAGGAAGAGATTGCCATCTTGGAAAACAAGATGACAGAACCTGATTTTTGGAACGATAATATCGCGGCCCAAAAAACGTCGCAGGAATTAAATGAATTAAAAAATACCTACAATACCTTCCATAAAATGGAAGAGTTGCAGTATGAAGTTGAAATTTTATTAGATTTTTTAGCTGAAGATGAGTCGGTGCATGAAGAATTGGTTGCAAAGTTATCAGAACTCGATAAAATGATGACTAGCTATGAGATGACCCTTCTCTTGTCAGAACCTTATGACCATAATAATGCGATTTTGGAAATCCATCCAGGATCCGGTGGTACTGAGGCTCAGGACTGGGGTGATATGTTGCTTCGTATGTACACTCGCTATGGAAATGCCAAAGGCTTTACAGTGGAAGTATTGGATTACCAAGCAGGAGATGAAGCTGGGATCAAGTCAGTAACCTTATCATTTGAAGGACCTAATGCCTATGGTCTTCTCAAGTCAGAAATGGGTGTTCACCGCTTGGTGCGAATCTCACCATTTGATTCTGCCAAACGTCGCCATACTTCTTTTACATCAGTAGAAGTGATGCCAGAATTGGATGATACCATTGAAGTAGAGATACGTGAAGATGATATCAAGATGGACACCTTCCGTTCAGGTGGTGCTGGTGGACAGAACGTCAATAAAGTTTCAACAGGTGTGCGTTTGACACACATTCCTACTGGGACTGTTGTCCAGTCAACAGTCGATCGTACTCAGTATGGAAATAGAGATCGTGCCATGAAGATGTTGCAGGCTAAGCTCTATCAAATGGAGCAAGAAAAGAAAGCTGCGGAAGTTGATTCCCTCAAAGGTGAGAAAAAGGAAATCACATGGGGAAGTCAAATCCGTTCTTATGTTTTCACGCCTTATACTATGGTAAAAGATCATCGAACTAGCTTTGAAGTTGCGCAGGTAGATAAGGTTATGGATGGGGACCTAGATGGTTTTATCGATGCCTACCTCAAGTGGCGAATCAGCTAAGATAGAAAGGAACTTACATGTCAATCATTGAAATGAGAGATGTCGTCAAAAAATACGACAACGGAACGACTGCTTTGCGAGATGTCTCAGTCACTGTTGAACCCGGG
>NZ_KV794152.1:120848-145949 GCF_001808665.1 Streptococcus sp. HMSC070B10
GGGAATTTGCCTATATCGTAGGTCCGTCAGGAGCTGGGAAATCAACATTTATTAGAGCATTGTACCGCGAAGTAAAAATCGAAAAAGGAAGCTTAACTGTTGCTGGTTTTAATCTGGTTAAAATTAAAAAGAAAGATGTCCCTCTCCTACGTCGTAGTGTTGGGGTTGTCTTCCAAGATTATAAACTGTTACCAAAGAAAACCGTTTATGAAAATATTGCTTATGCAATGGAAGTTATTGGTGAGAGCCGCCGTAATATCAAAAAACGTGTTATGGAAGTTTTAGACTTGGTTGGATTGAAGCATAAGGTTCGTTCTTTCCCAAATGAACTTTCAGGGGGAGAACAGCAACGGATTGCAATTGCACGTGCTATTGTAAACAATCCAAAAGTATTGATTGCGGACGAACCAACAGGAAACTTGGACCCAGATAATTCATGGGAAATTATGAACTTGCTGGAACGCATCAATCTCCAAGGTACAACTGTCTTGATGGCTACCCACAACAGTCAGATTGTAAATACCTTGCGCCACCGTGTCATTGCCATTGAAAATGGCCGTGTCGTTCGTGACGAAGCTAAAGGAGAATATGGATACGATGATTAGTAGATTTTTTCGTCATTTATTTGAATCATTAAAAAGTTTGAAACGAAATGGCTGGATGACAGTAGCTGCTGTCAGTTCAGTTATGATTACTTTGACCTTGGTTGCAATATTTGCATCTGTTATCTTTAATACGGCTAAACTAGCTACAGATATTGAAAATAATGTTCGAGTAATGGTATACATTCGTAAGGACGTAGCTGATAATAGTGAGACGATTGAAAAAGAAGGTCAAACTGTTACAAATAACGACTACCATAAGGTATATGATGCTTTGAAAGGTATGTCAACCGTTAAAAGTGTTACGTTTTCAAGTAAAGAAGAACAATATGAAAAGTTGACAGAAACAATGGGGGACAACTGGAAAATCTTTGAAGGCGATGCCAATCCTCTCTATGATGCATATATCGTTGATACCAATACACCAAGTGATGTAAAGACAGTAGCAGAAGAGGCTAAAAAAATCGAAGGTGTATCAGAAGTTCAAGATGGTGGTGCTAATACAGAACGCTTGTTTAAGTTAGCCTCATTTATTCGTGTCTGGGGACTAGTTATCGCTGGATTATTGATTTTCATTGCGGTGTTCTTGATTTCTAATACTATACGTATCACCATCATTTCACGAAGCCGTGAAATTCAAATCATGCGTTTAGTAGGTGCTAAGAATGGCTATATCCGCGGGCCTTTCTTGCTTGAAGGTGCCTTCATTGGTTTGCTTGGAGCAACACTTCCATCAGTTTTGGTATTTATTGTCTATAAAATGGTTTACCAATCGGTTAATAAGTCATTGGTTGGTCAGAACCTTTCGATGATATCACCAGAAATATTCAGTCCACTGATGATTGCTCTATTATTTGTGATTGGAATTTTTATCGGTTCAATCGGATCAGGAATTTCAATGCGCCGATTCCTGAAAATCTAAAATAGAAGTATATTTGAGGAGGTTTTAATATCTCCTTTTTTCTACAAAAATTTTAGAAAAAAGTCTACTTTTTTTTATAAAAGCCTTTACAAAAAAAATTAAAGTGGTATAATTAATACATAGTTAAGTGCAAACGTTTTCGTAAAACGTTTGCCTAAATAAAAATAAAGGAGATTTGAATGATGAAAGATACATTCAAAAATGTCTTGTCTTTCGAGTTTTGGCAAAAATTCGGTAAGGCTTTGATGGTGGTTATCGCGGTTATGCCGGCTGCTGGTTTGATGATTTCAATCGGTAAGTCTATCGTAATGATTAACCCAACTTTTGCACCACTTGTAGTTACTGGTGGAATTCTTGAGCAAATTGGTTGGGGGGTTATCGGTAACCTTCACATTTTGTTTGCCCTAGCAATTGGAGGAAGCTGGGCTAAAGAACGTGCTGGTGGTGCTTTCGCCGCTGGTCTTGCCTTCATCTTGATTAACCGTATCACTGGTACAATCTTTGGTGTATCAGGAGATATGTTGAAAAATCCAGATGCTATGGTCACAACTCTCTTTGGTGGTTCAATCAAAGTTGCTGATTACTTCATCAGTGTTCTTGAAGCTCCAGCATTGAACATGGGTGTGTTTGTAGGGATTATCTCAGGTTTTGTAGGGGCAACTGCTTACAATAAATACTACAACTTCCGTAAACTTCCTGATGCACTTTCATTCTTCAACGGGAAACGTTTTGTACCATTTGTAGTTATTCTTCGTTCAGCAATCGCTGCAATTCTACTTGCTGCCTTCTGGCCAGTAGTTCAAACAGGTATCAATAGCTTTGGTATCTGGATTGCCAACTCACAAGAAACTGCTCCAATCCTTGCACCATTCTTGTATGGTACTTTGGAACGTTTGCTCTTGCCATTTGGTCTTCACCATATGTTGACTATCCCAATGAACTACACAGCTCTTGGTGGTACTTATGACATTTTAACTGGTGCAGCTAAAGGTACTCAAGTATTTGGTCAAGACCCACTATGGCTTGCATGGGTAACAGACCTTGTTAACCTCAAAGGTACTGATGCAAGTCACTACCAACAATTGTTAGACACTGTTCACCCAGCTCGTTTCAAAGTTGGACAAATGATCGGTTCATTCGGTATCTTGATGGGTGTGATCGTGGCTATCTACCGTAATGTCGATGCTGATAAGAAACATCAATATAAAGGTATGATGATTGCGACAGCTCTTGCAACATTCTTGACAGGGGTTACTGAACCAATCGAATACATGTTCATGTTTGTAGCAACACCTATGTACCTTGTTTACTCACTTGTTCAAGGTGCTGCCTTCGCTATGGCTGACGTAGTAAACCTACGTATGCACTCATTCGGTTCAATCGAGTTCTTGACTCGTACACCTATCGCTATTAGTGCTGGTATCGGTATGGATATTGTTAACTTTATTTGGGTAACTGTTCTCTTTGCCGTAATCATGTACTTTATCGCAAACTTCATGATTCAAAAATTCAACTACGCAACTCCAGGACGTAACGGTAACTACGAAACTGCTGAAGGTTCAGAAGAAGCTAGCAACGAAGTGAAAGTTGCAGCAGGTTCTCAAGCTGTAAACATTATCAACCTTCTTGGTGGACGCGCGAACATCGTTGATGTTGATGCATGTATGACTCGTCTTCGTGTTACTGTTAAGGATGCAGATAGAGTTGGTGATGCAGAACAATGGAAAGCAGAAGGAGCTATGGGGCTTGTCATGAAAGGACAAGGAGTTCAAGCTATCTACGGTCCAAAAGCAGACGTATTGAAATCTGATATCCAAGATATCCTTGATTCAGGTGAAATCATTCCTGAAACTCTTCCAAGTCAAATGACAGAAGCGCAACAAAACACTGTTCAATTCAAAGGTCTTACTGAGGAAGTTTACTCAGTAGCAGACGGTCAAGTTGTTGCCTTGGAACAAGTGAAAGATCCAGTATTTGCTCAAAAAATGATGGGTGACGGATTTGCTGTAGAACCTGCAAATGGAAACATTGTATCTCCAGTTTCAGGTACTGTATCAAGCATTTTCCCTACAAAACATGCTCTTGGTCTTGTGACTGAAGCGGGTCTTGAAGTACTTGTTCACATTGGTTTGGACACAGTAAGTCTTGAAGGAAAACCATTTACTGTTCATGTAGCTGAAGGACAAAAAGTTGCAGCAGGTGATCTTCTTGTCACAGCTGACTTGGATGCTATCCGTGCAGCAGGTCGTGAAACTTCAACAGTGGTTGTCTTCACAAATGCTGAAGCTATTAAATCAGTTAAATTAGAACAAACAGGTTCTCTTGCAGCTAAAACAGCAGTTGCTAAAGTAGAATTGTAATACACTTGAGGTTGGAAGCTGTTTTCCAACCTCTTGTTTTAGGAGAAAAGCATGAAATTTTTAACACTCAATACTCATAGCTGGATGGAAAAAGAAGCCGAGGAAAAATTCCAGCTTTTGCTTGAAGATATTCTTGATAAAGATTATGATTTGATTTGTTTCCAAGAAATCAATCAGGAAATCACCTCGCCTAAGGTAGAAGTTAATGATCTCTATCAAGCTTTGCCAGCAGCTGAGCCGATTCATCAAGATCATTATGTTAGACTTTTGGTTGAAAAGTTGTCAGAGCAAGGGAAAGATTACTACTGGACTTGGGCCTATAACCATATTGGTTATGACCGCTACCATGAAGGTGTGGCTATCTTGTCTAAAACACCTATTGAAGCAAGAGAAGTTTTGGTTTCAGATGTGGATGATCCAACAGACTATCATACTCGCCGTGTCGCTCTAGCTGAAACTGTAGTTGATGGTAAGGAGCTTGCAGTTGCCAGTGTCCACCTTTCTTGGTGGGATAAAGGTTTCCAAGAAGAATGGGCACGATTTGAGGCTGTCTTGAAAGAATTGAACAAGCCACTTTTGCTTGCTGGAGATTTCAACAACCCAGCTGGTCAGGAAGGTTACCAAGCTATTTTAGCTAGTCCATTAGGCTTACAAGACGCATTTGAAGTTGCTCAAGAGAAAAGTGGTAGTTATACTGTTCCACCAGAAATTGATGGCTGGAAAGGGAACACAGAACCCCTTCGAATCGACTATGTTTTTACTACCAAAGAGTTAGCGGTGGAAAATTTACATGTCGTATTTGATGGCAACAATAGTCCGCAAGTTAGTGATCACTATGGCTTGAATGCTATTTTAAACTGGAAATAATAACTGATACTCTTTGAAAATCTCTTCAAACCACGTCAACGTCGCCTTGCCGTATAGATGTTACTGACTTCGTCAGTTCTATCTGCAACCTCAAAACACTGTTTTGAGCAACCTGCGGCTAGCTTCCTAGTTTGCTCTTTGATTTTCATTGAGTATGAAAAGAGGTTGGAATCATGAAATTCCAGCCTTTTTCTGACTAGAGATGCTACTGGAAATAGCCTAAATAAGTGAGACTACTGAAATGGAATAAAATGTGGTATAATTGATAGGATAGATAGAATCGAGGGTATTATGTCATTTACGAAATTTCAATTTAAAAACTATATTAGAGAAGCCTTGGAGGAGTTGAAATTTACAACTCCAACAGAGGTACAAGATAAGTTGATTCCCATTGTCCTGGCAGGCCGAGATTTGGTTGGAGAATCAAAAACAGGTTCAGGTAAGACTCATACTTTCTTGTTACCAATTTTCCAGCAATTAGATGAAGCTAGTGATAGTGTACAGGCAGTGATTACGGCACCGAGCCGTGAGTTGGCTACTCAGATTTACCAAGCAGCTCGTCAGATTGCAGCCCACTCAGAAGTGGAAGTTCGTGTGGTTAATTATGTGGGGGGGACAGATAAGGCTCGCCAGATTGAGAAATTGGCAAGTAACCAGCCTCATATTGTTATCGGAACGCCTGGACGTATCTATGACTTGGTTAAATCCGGTGATTTAGCTATTCACAAGGCCAAGAACTTTGTGGTCGATGAGGCAGACATGACCTTGGATATGGGATTCTTGGAAACTGTTGATAAGATTGCTGGCAGCCTTCCAAAAGACCTGCAATTCATGGTCTTCTCAGCGACTATCCCACAAAAACTGCAACCATTCTTGAAAAAATACTTATCAAATCCTGTTATGGAGAAAATCAAGACCAAAACGGTTATTTCTGATACTATTGATAATTGGTTGATTTCTACTAAGGGACGTGATAAGAATGCTCAAATTTACCAGTTGACTCAGTTGATGCAACCGTATTTGGCAATGATTTTTGTTAACACTAAAACGCGTGCTGATGAATTACATTCATATCTGACTGCTCAAGGCTTGAAGGTGGCAAAAATCCATGGAGATATTGCCCCTCGTGAGCGCAAACGTATCATGAACCAGGTGAAAAATCTGGATTTTGAGTATATTGTCGCAACGGATTTGGCCGCGCGTGGAATTGATATTGAAGGTGTCAGCCATGTTATCAATGATGCCATTCCGCAAGATTTATCTTTCTTTGTGCACCGAGTTGGTCGTACTGGACGAAATGGCCTACCAGGTACTGCTATTACCCTTTATCAGCCAAGTGATGACTCAGATATCCGTGAGTTGGAGAAATTGGGAATCAAGTTTACTCCTAAGATGGTCAAAGACGGGGAATTTCAAGATACTTATGACCGTGATCGTCGTGCCAACCGTGAGAAAAAACAAGATAAACTTGATATCGAAATGATTGGTTTGGTTAAAAAGAAAAAGAAAAAAGTCAAACCAGGTTATAAGAAAAAAATTAAATGGGCGGTTGATGAAAAACGCCGCAAGACCAAGCGCGCTGAAAATCGTGCTCGCGGTCGTGCAGAGCGTAAAGCAAAACGCCAAACATTTTAATTAAAAAGGTTGGAGTACTGAGCTCCAATTTTTTTTTATTTATGAGAACGAACTATCTAAACAGAAACACTACATTAAAGACTGCAAATTGCGCTAAAAAATGGTATAATGATAGAGTTATATAGTCCCGATAAGATGGTAGGCATTTATCGCGAAGAGTTTTCCTATCAGTACTTTGTAATTTGCAAAGACTGACGGCTCCATACGGTTGCCGCTATAATGCGGTCACCCTATGCGCCTTACTAGCTTCAGAAATAAAAAATTATCGTTTTTATTTCTTTCGCGTCGTAACTCTTAGACTATAGAAATACCTATCAGTACTTTGTAACTCTATAACACTATTTTTAAGGGGGGACATTTTTATGTCAGAACGTAAATTATTCACGTCTGAATCTGTATCTGAGGGGCATCCGGATAAGATTGCAGACCAAATTTCAGATGCGATTTTGGATGCTATTTTAGCTAAGGATCCAGAGGCGCACGTTGCTGCTGAGACAGCTGTATATACTGGTTCCGTCCATGTTTTTGGTGAAATATCTACAAATGCTTATGTGGATATTAACCGTGTGGTTCGTGACACTATTGCAGAGATTGGCTACACCAATACAGAATATGGTTTTTCTGCTGAGACTGTAGGAGTACATCCATCTTTGGTGGAACAATCTCCTGACATTGCTCAAGGTGTTAACGAAGCCTTGGAGGTTCGTGGGAATGCAGACCAAGATCCGCTTGACCTGATTGGCGCTGGTGACCAAGGGCTCATGTTTGGATTTGCAGTGGATGAAACAGAAGAGCTCATGCCATTGCCAATCTCACTCAGTCATAAATTGGTTCGTCGTCTGTCAGAACTTCGTAAGTCTGGGGAAATCAGCTATCTTCGCCCAGATGCTAAATCACAAGTTACTGTTGAGTATGATGAAAATGACCGTCCAGTACGTGTGGACACAGTTGTTATTTCAACTCAGCACGATCCAGAAGTCAGCAACGAACAAATTCATAATGATGTGATTAACAAGGTCATTAAAGAGGTTATTCCAGCCTCTTACTTGGATGAGCAAACAAAATTCTTCATCAATCCTACTGGTCGTTTTGTAATCGGTGGACCTCAAGGGGACTCAGGTTTGACTGGTCGTAAGATTATCGTAGATACATATGGTGGCTACTCTCGTCACGGCGGTGGTGCTTTCTCTGGTAAAGATGCGACTAAGGTGGACCGTTCTGCGTCATATGCGGCTCGCTACATTGCCAAGAATATCGTTGCAGCAGGTCTTGCTAAGAAGGCAGAAGTGCAACTGGCCTACGCTATCGGTGTTGCGCAACCTGTTTCTGTTCGTATCGATACCTTTGGTACAGGAACAGTAGCTGAAAGCAAGCTTGAAAAAGCAGCTCGTCAAATCTTTGATCTTCGCCCTGCAGGGATAATCCAAATGCTAGACCTCAAGCGTCCAATTTACCGTCAAACAGCGGCTTATGGACACATGGGACGTACAGATATTGACCTTCCATGGGAACGTTTGGATAAGGTAGATACTTTGAAAGAAGCAGTCAAATAGATAAGAAAACCAACGTTTTGAACGTTGGTTTTTATAAATATAAGTTATCCTTATTGAAATAGGATTTGTAAATTGCTGGCCTGTTATAATTTATTCATTGTTTTTAAAAATGCCCAGTTACCAATTGATTTTGCCCCGTATTTTAAGTCCATATAGTCCAGTAATACATAATCGTTTTTTTTGTAGAATGAGGTATTTCTAGCTGTACTAGTTATGAGTCCCAAGTGTTTACAGCCTTTTGATTTGACATAAGGTTCAATCCCTTGTGTCAGAAAAGTACTGCCTATTCCCCGCCCCTTACTTTCTATATTGACAGCTAAAGCCATCAAATACCAATCAAACTCCCCTGATTGTTCTAAATGCTTTTTGGAACGTTTTACAAAGTCAAAGTATTTAAGGAGATTTTGTGGTCGAATGTAGCGAAAAATGTTTGTCCCACCATTTCGTAGATAGGATAGTATACAGAAATCATTTTGTTGCAAAAGGGCAACTGCAAGTAATTCTCCATCTTGTTCCGCAACCAAACAGTTTCCTTTTTTAATATAGACTCTAGTAAGCAGAATTTGCAATGTTTCTACAAAAGCAGGATAGGAGTCAGGTTTCTTCAAATCATCCCTTATAATCGTTAAAAAGGGATAGTCAAGAAAAGAATTAGTTAATAGTTTTCCAATTTTTTCGTATTCTTCAAGTCTTGCCTCTCGATATATCATGTCTCCCATGCTTGTCTCCTTTGTTACCTATAAAATTGTGTATGATAGGATTTCAAGATAAAAAATTGGAGATGATTTAAAAAGCTAAATAAACCCAATTTTGTTCCATAAGGTTTAAAGCACTTTCTAATCTCTCCAAGATTTTATTTGGTTGGAATCGAAATTCCAATTAATTTTTCTGAATAGAGGGTTTTGATATTGGCTTCATCAATAGAGTCCTTATCAATTTTACGTTTCAAGAAAAATTCTTGAATAGCTTCGATTTCAGGTTCGCGAATAGCGCGGTGTTTGTTTGAGATGAGGATTTCATAGTGAAGCGGAGCTTGGGTAAAAATAACATCTGTATTACCTGCAGAATAAACTTCAACAAGGGTTGCATCTGTACTTTCTAGCTGGCTTTTTACAAGTTGCGAGTGTGAGTTTGTTGTATTGATAAGCTTCATAACATTTCCTCCGATTTTCTAATTCTATTATAGCACTTTTTGAATAAAGTAGCTTGATTTAGCCAATCTTATGCTGTTTTTTCCAAGATTCGATAGCCCATTTATGGCTACCACGTTTGAGGTTTTCAATAGCCTCATCAATAGGGAACCAGGCAATATGATTAAAGTCTTCTAGTGGCTTTTGCACTTCTTTGAAAGAAATCGCTTCATAGAGGTAGGCTGGATTGTAGTAGTAGGTGTCACGGTGACGAGAATAGAAATATTCGTCAGCTTGTCCGTAATAGGTACCAATTTCAGCTGTAAAGCCAAGCTCTTCAATCAATTCACGCTTTAGGGCTTCTTGATGATTTTCACCTGCTTCAATTTCACCACCTGGTAGGAACCAAGCACCATTAGGTGCTTGAACAAGAACAATTTGTTTTTGTTCAGCATCAGGGATAACTGCATATACGCCATAGCGTGAAACATAGTCTGTATTTGCTTTCTTTTCTCCGAAAGTTGGGTTTGCCATTGGATTTTCCTCATTATTTATTATCTTTATTATTATCTTAATGGACAAAGACCGAGCTGTCAAGAATTTATAGTTATTTTAATAAAAAGGAGCAGAAAATTTTCATTTTCTACTCCTTTTCTGTAGGATTTATACTTCTTTTTCAGAAGTTTTTACTTCAGCTTTTTTGGCAGATTTAATCTGAATCTTGCCCTTGCTGGTCATCACTGCCTTGAGGTCTTTTTCGCTTGGATTTTCAAGGTAGTAGTCAGTGATTGCGTCTTCAATATAGTCTTGAATAGTACGACGAAGTGGGCGCGCCCCCATTTTTGGATCATATCCGAGGTCAACCAATTTTTCCTTAACCTTGTCAGTTACATCCAAATGAATGTTGTTGCTAGAAAGGCGCTTGTTAACGTCTGCTAGCATAAGCTCGACAATCTGAAGGAGGTTGTCCTTGCTGAGAGCCTTAAATTCGATAATACCATCAAAACGGTTCATAAACTCTGGGCTAAAGAAGTTACCGAGTTCACCGAGAACAGAATTGGTACGTCCTTCGCGAGCTGCCCCAAATCCAACGCTGGCTTCTGCCTTACCTGTACCTGCATTTGAAGTCATGATGATGATAGCGTCCTTGAAGCTAACGGTACGTCCTTGCCCATCTGTCAAACGACCATCGTCCAAGACTTGAAGGAACATATGCATAACATCTGGATGGGCTTTCTCTACTTCATCCAAGAGAATAAGTGAGTAGGGATTGCGGCGGACTTTTTCAGTTAATTGCCCAGCCTCATCGTAGCCAACATAACCTGGAGGGGCGCCGACCAACTTAGCCACGCTGTGTTTTTCCATGTATTCGCTCATGTCAAAGCGAATCATGCTGTCAGCAGAACCAAAGAGTTCGATGGCCAGTTGTTTGGAAAGTTCTGTCTTACCGACACCAGTTGGTCCGACAAAGAGGAAGCTTCCAATTGGACGGTTAGGCGTACCGAGACCGACACGATTCCGGCGAATAGCCTTGGCAATCTTATCGACTGCATCATCTTGGCCAATAACATGAGACTTGAGGTCTTCAGCTAGATGGATGAGTTGAGATTGTTCTTTCTCTTTCAAATCACCAACAGGGATATTGGTTTTCTGCTCGATAATGTGCTCAATGGTTTTTTCACTGATGATAGGAGTATCTTGGTCTGTGACCTTTTTCTTTTGCATTTCCTTATACTTGGCAATCTGGTCGCGGAAGTAGGCGGCCTTCTCAAAATCTTCTTCTCGTGTAGCTTGAGATTTGAGATTTTCAGCCTCAATCAAGCGTTGATCAATCACTTTAGGATCCACAAAATTCAAGGTCAAGTTCATCTTAGAACCAGCTTCATCCAGGAGGTCGATGGCCTTGTCAGGCAAGAAGCGATCTTGGATGTAGCGATTGGAAAGAGTTGCAGCTGCTTCAATTGCAGCATCGGTATACTGAACGTGGTGGTAGTCTTCGTATTTCTTTTGAATTCCTTTGAGGATAGTGATTGTTTCTTCTACTGTTGGTTCATCGACCTTAACAGGTTGCATACGGCGTTCTAGGGCAGCATCTTTTTCAATGATGCGGTATTCATTGAGGGTAGTTGCACCGACCAGTTGCAGTTCACCACGAGCAAGGGCTGGCTTGAGGATATTTCCTGCATCCATATTGCCATCGCCCGCAGATCCCGCACCGACAATTTCATGGATTTCATCGATAAAGAGGATAATATCCTCACGTTTGCGAATTTCTTCCATGAGCTTTTGCATGCGTTCTTCAAATTGTCCACGAATACCCGTTCCTTGAACTAGGCTAACCACATCCAGACGGATGACTTGTTTACCTTGTAGTTTATGTGGAACATCGCCATCAACGATTTTCTGAGCTAGACCTTCGACAACGGCAGTTTTCCCGACACCTGGTTCACCGATAAGAACAGGATTATTCTTGGTTCTGCGATTGAGAATCTCAATGACACGGATAATCTCATCATCGCGTCCAATAACGGGATCTATATCTCCACGACGGGCAATTTCAGTTACGTTGATACCAAATTCTTCCAGCAGGCCTTTTTCTTGGCTTGGTGGAGGAGTTTGAGCAGGTCCACGATTTTGGGAACCATAACCGCCGTTTCCACCGTAACCTCCACCTGATTGGGTTGGGGGAGTCGGAGGAGTGTTGTTAGAAGGTCTAAAATTGTTTAGGTCATTGAAGAAATCACCAAAGGGATCAAAGTCACGATTGTTCAGATCCGTCATACCTTTAAAGAGGCTATTGTTAGGATCCGTCTTGATAATCTTATAGCAGTTTTGACAAAGGTCAATTTGTTTTTGCTTTCCGTTAAGATTGGTATAAAGATGAATTGTTGAGTCATTGATTTTACAGTTTTGACAAAGCATACATCTACCTCATTTCTTTCTTTAGCCTGACCTGTTTAAAGGTCAAAAATAGTCAAATTTCTATACTCTCATTATAACAGGATTGGGGTGTAAAGCAAGTAAAAAGATTGCAGCTTTGAGAAGTTGTTACAAGGAAAATTTTTGTGATTTTAGGGAATAAAAAAATCCTATTTGTGAGACAAAAAGGATTTTGGTTAGACATGCAGGGTGTAACCCAGCTTGTTTTGTATTAGTAAAGGAGTTCGTAAATCTCCATTGCAATCAAGTCAATGCTGTCAAACGTATAAGTTTCGCGAGCTTCGACATCACGAAGGGTAAAGATTGAGCCGTTTTCTTCGTCGTGGCTGTATGCAACTTCTGCAACAACAACTCCTTCGCGTTCAAAATTTCGTTTTAAATTTCCGCCGTCTTTAGCCATTGCTTCAAGGCGGTTGATGATTCTAACCAAATGTGATTCCATTTTGATTCTCCTTCATTTCTTATCGTTACTATTTTACCATAAAGGAGGCCAACTTGCCTAGAAAAAACTAAGATTTCTCGCTAATTCTACCAGCTTAAAGATTTTTTGAATAAATTAGACAAAATATTTGAATTTTAATTCAATTCATGTTATAATCATACAGTATTCTATTTTAGAAAGCAGTGTGACTATGAATTTTTCTTTTTTACCAAAGTATTTACCTTATTTTAACTACGGGGCTGTCGTAACGGTTCTCATTTCTATCTGTGTTGTCTTTTTGGGGACTATTTTGGGTGTTGTTTTGGCTTTTGGGCAACGTTCAAAGTTTAAACCGCTTGTTTGGCTCGCCAACTTGTACGTTTGGATTTTCCGCGGGACACCGATGATGGTTCAGATTATGATTGCTTTTGCTCTAATGCATATCAATGCTCCGACTATTCAGGTTGGAATTTTGGGTGTTGATCTTTCTCGTCTGATTCCAGGGATTTTGATTATCTCAATGAACAGTGGTGCTTATGTGTCTGAGACTGTTCGTGCAGGAATAAATGCGGTTCCTAAGGGGCAGTTAGAGGCAGCTTATTCTTTAGGGATTCGTCCTAAAAATGCGATGCGCTATGTGATTTTGCCACAAGCTATCAAAAATATCTTGCCAGCATTGGGGAACGAATTTATCACCATTATCAAGGATAGTTCCCTTTTATCAGCTATTGGTGTCATGGAGTTGTGGAATGGAGCTACAACAGTTTCTACGACAACCTATCTACCTTTAACACCACTTTTATTTGCAGCCTTTTATTACTTGATTATGACCTCTATTTTGACAGTAGCCTTGAAAGCTTTTGAAAAACGTATGGGACAAGGAGATAAAAAATAATGACAGAAACCTTGATAAAAATTGAAAATTTACATAAATCCTTTGGAAAGAATGAAGTATTGAAGGGAATCAACCTCGAGATTAAAAGAGGAGAAGTTGTCGTTATCATCGGTCCTTCAGGGAGCGGGAAATCTACCTTGCTCCGCTCTATGAATTTGTTGGAAGAAGCAACCAAAGGGAAGGTTATCTTTGAGGGAGTTGATATTACGGACAAGAAGAATGACCTCTTTGCCATGCGTGAGAAGATGGGGATGGTTTTCCAACAATTTAATCTCTTTCCTAATATGACTGTGATGGAAAATATCACCTTGTCTCCTATCAAGACTAAAGGTGAAAGTAAGGAAGTTGCAGAGAAGAGAGCTCAGGAACTTTTGGAAAAAGTTGGTTTACCAGATAAGGCAACTGCTTATCCACAGAGTTTGTCAGGTGGTCAGCAACAGCGGATTGCTATTGCGCGTGGTTTAGCTATGGAACCAGATGTTTTGCTCTTTGACGAGCCAACTTCAGCCCTGGACCCTGAAATGGTAGGTGAGGTGTTGGCTGTTATGCAAGACTTAGCTAAGTCAGGAATGACCATGGTTATCGTAACACATGAAATGGGATTTGCTCGTGAGGTGGCAGACCGTGTCATCTTTATGGCAGACGGTGTGGTTGTTGAAGACGGAACACCTGAACAGATTTTTGAACAAACCCAAGAACAACGGACTAAGGACTTCTTGAGTAAGGTTTTATAATTTATTTTAAAATTTCAAGACAAGATTAGTGAAAAGCTAGTCTCAATACCACTCAAGTGGAACTTACTTTGAGAAGTTCCCCACCCCCTTATTAATAACATCCATAAATTGGATATTAGGATTTTTAATATAAAGTAGTTTTGTGTTAAAATATAATTGTTCCATATGATTCTCTCTAATGATGGTTTGGTTACTTTTCATTATAGATTATATGGGGCTTTTTTCTACAAGAAAATAGGTTTCATAATATCTATAAGAAATTTATCCTATATAAATATCATAGAGCATTTTTTATGTGGAAAACTCAGGGAAATCATCGCTTTTTTCATAAAAAAATGCTATAATGAAGGGTATGAAATATCACGATTACATCTGGGATTTAGGTGGAACTTTACTAGATAATTACGAAACTTCAACAGCTGCATTTGTTGAAACATTGGCATTGTATGGCATCACACAAGACCATGACAGTGTCTATCAGGCTTTAAAGGTTTCTACTGATTTTGCGATTGAGACATTCGCTCCCAACTTAGAGAATTTTTTAGAAAAGTACAAGGAAAATGAAGCCAGAGAGCTAGAACATCCGATTTTATTTGATGGAGTTTCTGGTTTATTGGAAGATATCTCAAATCAAGGTGGCCGTCATTTTTTAGTTTCTCATCGAAATGATCAGGTCTTGGAAATTTTAGAAAAAACCTCTATAGCAGCTTATTTTACAGAAGTGGTGACTTCTAACTCAGGCTTTAAGAGAAAACCAGATCCTGAGTCCATGATTTATTTAAGAGAAAAGTATCAAATTAACTCTGGTCTTGTCATCGGTGATCGGCCGATTGATATCGAAGCAGGGCAAGCTGCTGGACTCGATACCCACTTGTTTACCAGTATCGTGAATTTAAGACAAGTATTAGACATGTAAGAAAAAGGAATAAGATGACAGAAGAAATTAAAAATCTGCAGGCACAAGATTATGATGCCAGTCAAATTCAAGTTTTAGAGGGCTTAGAGGCTGTTCGTATGCGTCCAGGGATGTATATCGGATCGACCTCAAAAGAAGGTCTTCACCATCTAGTCTGGGAAATTGTTGATAACTCAATTGATGAAGCCTTGGCAGGATTTGCTAGCCATATTCAAGTCTTTATTGAGCCCGATGATTCGATTACAGTTGTTGATGATGGGCGTGGTATCCCAGTCGATATTCAGGAAAAAACAGGTCGACCTGCCGTTGAGACTGTCTTTACTGTTCTTCACGCTGGAGGAAAGTTTGGCGGTGGCGGATATAAGGTCTCAGGTGGTCTTCACGGAGTGGGGTCCTCAGTTGTTAACGCCCTTTCAACTCAATTAGACGTTCATGTCCACAAAAATGGTAAGATTCATTACCAAGAATATCGTCGTGGTCATGTTGTCGCAGATCTTGAAGTAGTTGGAGATACGGATAAAACGGGAACAACAGTTCACTTTACACCGGATCCAGAAATTTTCACTGAAACAACCACTTTTGACTTTGATAAATTAAATAAACGTATTCAAGAATTGGCCTTTCTAAATCGTGGTCTTCAAATCTCCATTACAGATAAGCGTGAGGGGTTAGAACAAACTAAGCATTACCACTATGAAGGTGGGATTGCTAGCTACGTTGAATATATCAATGAGAACAAGGATGTTATCTTTGATACACCAATCTATACTGACGGTGAGATGGATGATATCACAGTTGAAGTAGCCATGCAGTACACAACGGGTTACCATGAAAATGTCATGAGTTTCGCCAATAATATCCACACCCATGAAGGTGGAACGCATGAACAAGGTTTTCGTACAGCCTTGACACGTGTTATCAACGATTATGCTCGTAAGAATAAGTTACTGAAAGACAATGAAGACAACCTAACAGGGGAAGATGTCCGTGAAGGACTAACTGCAGTTATCTCAGTTAAACACCCAAATCCACAGTTTGAAGGACAGACCAAGACCAAACTGGGGAATAGCGAAGTGGTTAAGATTACCAATCGTCTCTTCAGTGATGCCTTCTCTGATTTCCTTATGGAGAATCCTCAAATTGCAAAACGCATTGTAGAAAAAGGAATTCTGGCTGCTAAGGCTCGTGTGGCTGCCAAGCGTGCGCGTGAAGTCACTCGTAAAAAATCTGGTTTGGAAATTTCCAACCTTCCAGGTAAACTAGCAGACTGCTCTTCTAACAATCCTGCTGAAACAGAACTCTTCATCGTCGAAGGAGACTCAGCTGGTGGGTCAGCCAAATCTGGTCGTAACCGTGAATTTCAGGCAATTCTTCCAATCCGCGGTAAGATTTTGAACGTTGAAAAGGCAAGTATGGATAAGATTCTAGCTAACGAAGAAATTCGTAGTCTTTTCACAGCGATGGGAACAGGATTTGGTGCAGAATTTGATGTTTCAAAAGCTCGTTACCAAAAACTTGTTTTGATGACCGATGCCGATGTCGATGGAGCCCACATTCGTACTCTTCTTTTAACCTTGATTTATCGTTATATGAAACCAATTTTAGAAGCTGGTTATGTTTATATCGCCCAACCACCAATCTATGGTGTCAAGGTTGGAAGCGAGATTAAAGAATATATCCAGCCAGGAGCAGACCAAGAAATTAAACTCCAAGAAGCCTTAGCCCGCCACAGTGAAGGTCGTGCCAAACCAACTATTCAGAGGTATAAAGGTCTGGGTGAAATGGATGACCACCAATTGTGGGAAACAACCATGGATCCGGAACATCGCTTGATGGCCAGAGTTTCTGTGGATGATGCAGCTGAGGCAGATAAAATCTTTGATATGTTGATGGGGGATCGAGTAGAGCCTCGTCGTGAGTTTATCGAAGAAAATGCCGTCTATAGTACACTTGATGTCTAAAAAATCGGGAGAACTAGTTCCCTTGGTCTAAAAAATATGATATAATCATTACGATTGTTTCAAGTAAAAAAGGAGTTTAATATGTCTGGTACACTAGTAATTTATCTTGCAATTGCTGTTGCAGTTTTCTTAGTGATTGCCTATGCTATCGCAATCTACGTACGAAAACGCAATGAAAGTAAATTAGCAATTTTAGAAGAGAAAAAAGAAGAGCTGTACAATCTTCCAGTAAACGATGAAGTTGAAGCTGTAAAAAATATGCACTTGATTGGACAAAGTCAAGTGACTTTCCGTGAGTGGAACCAAAAATGGGTTGACCTATCTCTTAACTCTTTTGCGGATATCGAAAATAATCTTTTTGAGGCAGAAGGCTATAACAACTCATTCCGTTTTTTCAAGGCCAGTCATCAAATAGACCAAATCGAGAGTCAAATTACCTTGATTGAAGAAGATATTGCGGCAATTCGTAATGCTTTGGCAGATTTGGAGAAACAAGAGTCTAAAAATAGTGGACGTGTTCTTCATACTTTGGACTTGTTTGAAGAGTTGCAACACCGAGTGGCTGATCATTCTGAAGAATATGGCCAAGGTTTATCTGAAATCGAAAAACAATTGGAAAATATCCAATCAGAGTTTTCTCAGTTTGTTACTTTGAACACTTCAGGTGACCCAGTAGAAGCTGCTGTGATTTTGGATAATGCTGAAAATCATATCTTGGCTTTGAGTCACATAGTAGATCGCCTGCCAGCAATTGTAAAAACATTATCTAAAGAGCTACCTGATCAATTGGAAGATTTGGAAGACGGTTACCGTAAACTTTTAGATGCTAATTATCATTTCGCTGAAACGGATATTGAATCTCGCTTCCAATTGCTTTATGAAGCTTTGAAGAAAAACCACGAAAATATTGCACAATTAGAGTTGGATAATGCTGAGTATGAAAATACTCAAGTTCAAGAAGAAATCAATACACTCTATGATATCTTTACACGAGAAATTGCTGCTCAAAAAGTAGTAGAAGGCTTAGTTGCAACCCTTCCTACATATTTGAAACACATGAAAGATAGTAATGCTGTTTTAGTGGAAGATATTCAACGATTGAGTAACAATTACCTACTATCTGAAACGGATGTTAGTCATGTTCATAAATTACAAGCTGAGTTAGAATCTTTAGAAGAATCTGTATTGGAATTAACTTCTGAACAAGAGGAACATTCTGAACCGTATTCATTCCTTGAAGATCGTTTGGAAAACTTACAAGCGACTTTGAAGGAAATTGAAGATGAACAAGTTGCGGTTAGTCAACGTCTTGCTCAGATTGAAAAAGATGATATCAATGCTCGCCAGAAGGCAAATGTTTATGTTAATCGTCTTCACACAATTAAGAGATATATGGAAAAACGCAATCTTCCAGGTATTCCTCAGAATTTCTTACAGTTATTCTTTACAGCAAGTAACCATACTGAAGAGTTGATGGCTGAACTAGAAGAAGCTCGGGTCAATATCGAAGCTGTGAACCGTATGCTTGAAATTACAACCAATGATATGGAAGCACTTGAAGAAGAAACATATAATATTGTTCAATATGCAACATTGACAGAACAATTGCTACAGTATTCGAACCGTTACCGCTCATTTGATGAACGAATTCAAGAAGCTTTTAATGAATCATTAGAAATTTTTGAAAAAGAATTTGATTATCATGCTTCATTTGATAAGATTTCGCAAGCTTTGGAAGTTGCAGAACCAGGTGTAACCAACCGTTTTGTCACTTCATACGAAAAAACACGTGAGACGATTCGTTTCTAACATAATAAAAGGCTCTATAATATTTGTAGTGGGTAAATCCCCCTATAGATATTATGGAGCCTATTTTTTTGTTCAAAACGAGTAATAGTACTTATTTCTCATTGAAATTATAGCCTGAATTTGATATGATATTTCTATGGATAAAAGTAGAGCAAATCGTGTTGAGCACGATAAAAAGAGAATCGGTTTAATAGCCCTAGTAGCTATCTTTTCAGTAAGTATTTGTGTCCTTGGTTCAATGATTGGATACAAAATATATACAAAGCAAAGTTTTGAACAAAGGATTGAAACGCTCAAAAAAGAGAAAGATGATCAATTGAGTGAGGGAAATCAGAAAGATCATTTTCGTAAGGGACAAGCCGAAGTAATTGCCTATTATCCTCTCCAAGGGGAGCAAGTGATTTCATCTGTAAAAGAAATCATGACACAGGATATTAAGGAAAATCTGGAAGACAAGGAAAATCTAGTTTTTTATTATACGGAGAAACAGGATTCGACTTTAAAAGGGATTGTTAACCGAAGTGTGATGAAACAAGTCTATGATTTAACTTCGTCAAAAGTTGAAGAGACTGAAAAAACTAGTCTGGCAAAAGTCCATTTGACAGAAGATGGTAAACCTTTTACACTTGATCAATTATTTTCAGATCCTAGTAAAGCCAAAGAGCAGTTGTTAAAAGAAATCACCTCTTTCTTACAGGATAAGAAATTGGACCAAGAAAAGATTGATCAAGTTGTTAAAGGCTTCTCTGATCAAGACTTGTCTGGATGGAATTTTGATTACAAGGATAGTCAGATTATCCTTTATCCAAGTCAGTCAGTTGAAAATCTAGATGAGATTGCTTTACCAGTATCTAGTTTCTTTGATGTAGTACAATCCTCTTATTTATTAGACAAGGATGCCGAACTTTATAAGGCTTATTATGAAAAGAAAAACCAAAAAGTGGTAGCTCTAACTTTTGATGATGGACCAAATCCTGCAACGACAAATCAAGCATTAGATACACTTTCTAAGTATGGTATCAAGGCAACTTTCTTTGTTTTAGGTAAGAATGTTTCTGGAAATGAAGAGATTTTGAAACGCATGAAATCGGATGGCCATGTTATTGGAAACCATAGTTGGAGTCATCCAGTGCTTTCAAAACTTTCACTTGACGAAGCTAAAAAACAGATTACTGATACTGAGGATGCGCTAACTAAAGTGTTGGGTTCTAGTTCCAAACTTATGCGTCCGCCTTATGGAGCCATTACAGACGACATTCGAAATAGCCTTGATTTGAGTTTTATTATGTGGGATGTGGATAGTCTGGATTGGAAGAGTAAGAATGAAGCAGCAATTTTGACAGAGATTCAACGTCAAGTTCGTAATGGTTCGATTATCTTAATGCATGATATCCATGCTGAAACAGTCAATGCTTTACCAAAGATTATAGATTATCTAAAAGAGCAAGGATATCACTTTGTCACAGTTCCTGAAATGCTTAATTCACGATTAAAAGCACATGAACTATTCTATGATCGTGATCAGTAAGATTTTTGTTGAATGATCAATTAAATAGCAAGTAATTTTTCAATAAAGAAATTTAGTCTTGTATCACTCGAGACTAAATTTTTTTATGCTTAAATCTCGTAAGAGGATTGGTTAATATTACAATTTTGTTACAAAATAAGTTTTTGATAGAATTTTCTGATAATTTAGTATATAATACTTTTAATTTAAATAAAAAGGAGTGATTTTATGGGAGATTGCAAAGATTTTTGCCATAAAAAGTACCAAGTAGCAACGATTTTTCTGCTAACGGTCTTTGCATTCGGATTTACTTTCGCACAGGTTAGTGCCGATGAGGAAAAATTTGAAACATCCAATCAAGTTACACATGCTGTAACGACTAATAAATTAGATGATTCAAATAAGCTCGCACCGCCAGTCACGGCTGACAAGAATGCTCTAAATTCTTCTTCGAAGGAAAAAACAGAAGTGACAGAGTCATTAAAACAAGATGATTCTATAGAATATAGAGATAATAAGTCAGACAAGAATGTAACCACACAGAAAGAAACGACTGCTATAAAAAGTGAAGAGAAGAAGGAAGAATCAGCAGTGAAAAGTAATTCTTCTTCGGAAAGCATCCAATCACAGTCGTTATCTCAAGCTGGACAGAAAGAAAAGCCAAACAGTATCTCCAGTAATGAAATTATTACTGTCCCTAAAACCTGGGAAGCAGGACATAAAGGACAAGGAACTGTAGTCGCTGTTATAGATTCAGGTCTTGATTTGAATCATGAGGTTTTGCGTATTTCTGATCCGTCAAAGGCGAAATTTAAAAATCAGGATGATATCGAAAAAGCTAAAAAGGCTGCTGGTATTGACTATGGGAAATGGTACAGTGATAAAGTAGTATATGCTTATGATTACTTTGATGGAACTGATAATATAAAAGAGGCTGAAAAAGAGTCTCATGGGATGCATGTTACTGGGATTGTAGCAGGAAATCCTGTTAATAAAGCCCCAAATTCTGAGAAGGTTTATGGGGTGGCGCCAGAAGCTCAAATTATGTTTATGAGAGTTTTTTCAGACAGAAATAAAACTACAGCCTCTGCCCTCTATGTAAAAGCTATTGATGATGCTGTTGCATTAGGTGCAGATGTGATCAATATGAGTTTGGGTGCAGGTGCGGGTTCAACGGTAGATGCAGGTTCAGATATCATTGATGCAGTAAAAAGAGCACGCGCTAAAGGAGTATCTGTTGTTATTGCTGCTGGTAATAGTAATACTTTCGGTAGAGGTTTTTCACAACCATTGGCAGCAAATCCTGATTATGGTCTCGTCGGAAATCCCTCTACAGTGGAAGATTCAATTTCTGTTGCTTCGATTAATAATAAAATTCTAACTACTGAAGTTTTTGAAGTAAAAGGTTTAGAAAATGATTCTACCCTTGATTATGGTAAGTTTGATTTTAATAGACCTGAAACAGAAAAAGATTTTGAAAAAGGGAAAGAATACGAATATGTAGCAGCGGGTATTGGTCGTGAAGAAGATTTTGCTAATATTGATGTAAGAGGCAAGTTAGCACTGATTCAACGTGGTAAAATTCATTTTTCTGATAAGATTAAAAATGCTCTTAAACACGGTGCAGCTGGAGTTTTAATTTATAACAACGTTGAAGGTGCAAATGTTAGTATGTCTGTTACAGGTGATGCTAAGAAAATCCCATCTGTCTTTATTTCAAAACATTATGGTGAAATTCTTAAGTCTGGTCAGTATAAAATTGTCTTTAATCACAAGATGGATAATCGTAAATCAGACGTTGCAGACCAATTATCAGATTTTTCAAGTTGGGGAGTTACAACTGATGGACAATTGAAACCAGATGTTACTGCACCTGGTGGAAATATCTATTCATCATTTAACGACAATAGCTATGGAAGTATCAGTGGAACAAGTATGGCGGCCCCTCATGTAGCTGGTGTCGCAGCATTAGTCAAAGAATATTTAGCAAAGAAACATCCTGAATTATCAGCTAGTCAAATTTCAGAGATTGTAAAAGCTTTAATTATGTCTACTGCAAAACCACATTTTAATAAACAAACTGGAGCCTATACTTCTCCACGTCAGCAAGGTGCGGGCGTAGTTGACACGATGGCGGCAACAAGTACAGATTTATTTGTAACAGGTGCAAATAACTATCCAAGTGTTACTCTTGGCAATGTTGGTGATAAATTTACCTTTGAAGTTACAATTCATAATATTTCGGATAAAGACCAAACATTGAAGATGATTGTAAATACAAATACGGACGAAGTTGAAGAAGGGAAATTCACTCTCCGTCCACGAAAACTAACTGAAACAGTTTGGCCTGAAGTAACTGTGAAAGCTCATAGTACGAAGACGGTAACGGTTAGTGTAGATACAAGTAAGTTTACTGAAGAACTTAGCAAAATAATGCCAAATGGATATTTTCTAGAAGGATTTGTTAGATTTGTTAATCCTGCAGATGATGGTTCTGTTATTGGTTTACCATTTATGGGATTTAAGGGAGAATTCCAAAATCTACCTGCAATTGAAAAACCAATTTATCAATTAATTAAGGAAGGAAACAGTGGATTTTACTCTGAAATTGATAAAGATAATCCAGGAATTTCACCTTCAGACGATGCAACTTATTTAACAAGTTCTGAAAATGATGTAAATGTTTTAAAAGCAGAGCGTCAAGGAAATCGAGTGACTGTACTCGGAGTGAAACAAGATGCTGAAGGAAAATACCATCTTCAATTAGATGAAAAGGGGAACATCCGCCTTGCCATCTCGCCAAATGAGGATGGTAATAAAGATTCTGTTCAATTTAAAACTCTTGTCTACAGAAACTTGGTAAATCTTCGTGCGACGGTTTATGATTCTTCGGATACAACACACAGTAAGCCTATTTGGCAAAGTCGTCCAACAGACCTTGTAAAAAATTATTTTGATGGTGATACTAGAAATCCAAGAAGTTACATTGTAGATAAAACAGCTTGGGGAGGACAGGATTCTAATGGAAATCGAGTCTCTGATGGAATTTATGACTATGTTATTAGTTATAAGCCAGATGTCCCTGGAGCTAAGGAACAATACACAATATTTAAAATTCAAATCGATACACAAAAACCTCTGATTACTTCGGGATATATTCGTTCTAAAGAAGAACAAGAACAATTTATAGCTCGCAAACCTCAGGATGTAGGAAATGGTGGAATTCTTCTAGAAAAAGTCTTTTATATTCGTCCTTCTGAAAATAGAGAGGCGACAGATTCAGAAATAGAACAGTATCAAATTATCAAACAAAATGAAGATGGTAGTTATACACTTCCTAAGAACGTTGATAAATCGAAAATCTTCTATTATGTAGAAGACTTTGCGGGAAATGTAGATTTTATATCTCTCAAAGATCTTGTAGGTGAAGAAAATAGTGGTCGTGTAAAAATTGCTATACTAAACAATAAAACCAAGGATGAGATTGATACAACTTATGTTTATCGCATTAAAAATAGCGAAGGTCAATATGTAACCGTTGATAAGTCAAAAGATATTAATTTCTTGAAATTTGGGCATTATGTTGCGGAAATTTTTAGCTATGACCGTACAGAGTTGAAATTTGTGAGTGCTCTATCTAAGGAATTTGATTTAACGAAAGAAAATAGTTTTCAAACTATTACCTTCTTGGCTAACAAAATGAAATATGCCCCAGTAACGGTTGGATTTAATCAAGCTGTTCCTGGAACTACAACGATTACTTTAGTAGGTGAAGACGGTCAGAGTCAAGTCTTGCCAGCTGAAACATATGGTAAACATTCTTATGGTAAGAAAGTAGTTACTGGTGAGTATAAAGTTCTTGTAAATCTATCAAACGGTTATGAATTACTTGATAATCTTCAACCATTTAAAGTTCTGTTTGGTAAAAATAATGTTTTGTCACTTTCAGTTGTTTCTAAGTTAGCTCTGATTGCAGCTTTAAATAAACAAATGGAAGTAGTTAAAACTCCGAGATATTATAATACAAAACAGAAGTTAAAAGAAATTTTTGATCAAAGTGTCAAAGATGCGCAACTAGCATTGGGAAGTAAACTTAACCAAGATAAAATTGACCAAATTGTTAAGGCTTTAGAGTCTGCTATGCAAACATTGGATGGTAAGGAATCTGATATCACATCATTGAAGAATGCTATTAAAGCATATGCTGAGACAGTTAAAAAAGGTAAATATATAAATTCTGATCAAGAACGCAAAGGTCAATATGATCGTGAATTTAAACTCTTGGCATTATTAATTACAAAAGATTTGATAACTCAAGATGAAATCGACCGTCTATTGACCGCTTTCTTGAAAGCACAAGACCAGCTGAATGGGAAAGAAACAGATTTCATGAGCTTAAAAAATGTTATCGTGGATGAAGTGAAGTTCCAAGACAAAGATCCAAGATTTTTGGCAGCTAGCAAAGAGGAGAAAGATGCATATAATCTTATTTTCAACAAAGCTAAGCTACTTTTGGAAAATGCAGAAGCTAGTCAAGAAGAAATTAATGCAGTAATCAATGCTCTAAAAGAGACGGCTGTAAAACTTAAGGCTAATAAAGTAGAGATTCCAATCAAACCAGTTGCACCAGTTAAGCCGGTTATTCCAACTAAACCAGTTGTAACGATTAAACCAGTTATTCCAGCTAAACCAGTTGTAACGATTAAACCAGCTAATCCAACTAAACCAGTTGTAACGATTAAACCAGTTATTCCAGCTAAACCAGTTGTAACGATCAAGCCAGTTATTCCAACTAAAGCAGTTGCATCGGTTAACCCAGTTATTCCAACTAAACCAGTTGTAACGATTA